>CANGOK010000247.1 GCA_947455285.1 Beijerinckiaceae bacterium
AGGCCCGAGGAGGGGCAGGGCGCGAGGAACGAGAAATCGAAGCGGTTGGCCGGCGGCGCGATGGAGATGAAGCCCTCGATCTCCGGGCGGCGCATCAGCAACTGCATGCCGATCCACGAGCCAAAGGAAATGCCGGCGATCCAGCAGGCGCGCGCTTCGGGATTGATGCTCTGCGCCCAGTCCAGCGCGGCTGCGGCGTCCGAGAGTTCGCCCTGACCGTGGTCGAAGGAGCCTTGGCTTCGGCCGACGCCTCGGAAGTTGAAACGCAACACCGAAAAGCCACGCTCCGCGAAGGCGTAATACATATTGTAGACGATCTGGTTGTTCATCGTGCCACCGAACTGGGGGTGGGGATGAAGAATGACCGCGATGGGCGCGCCGCGCTGCTTCGAAGGGTGAAAGCGGCCTTCGAGACGTCCGGCGGGGCCGGTGAAGATGACTTCAGGCATCGTATCTCCACAAAATGGCGCAAGGCGCGCCCAGCCGCCGATATAGCGAGCGGCTGGTTGTTTTTCGAGAGCGCATAGCGTTCGGTCTGGCCTTCTAGCACGGCCTCGCTGGGCGATTGCAAGTGTTTTGGCGCCCACGCCTGCAGTATGGGCCTTTTTAAAATTGCAAATCGTCGCTGCAAGCCTATGATATTGATTATTGCGAAGTTTGCGCAATTTGCGATTAAGAGTGGCGACTAGAGGCGTACGCGTGATCACGAGATTTTTTCAAGGCCTGCGGCGTTCGGAGGCTCCGGATGCGCCTGATCGCGCGGCTGCGATGATTGATCCGGCTATCCTCGAGGCGGTCGCCGCCGAAGCTGTGATCCCTGAAACGATCAATCCGGACGATTTTCAGCTTCAGGATCGGTTTCTCGTCGACTTCGACGCCAGTGTGAACGGCGCTGTCCTGCGTGAAAGGTTTCGCATCAGCCAGAGCGCGGGATATTTCCTCTCGCTCGCATTTGCGCCGACGGGACAGCTCTCGGCGAGCGAGCTATCCTCCATTCTTCGAACGAAGAAGATCTTGATCAACGCTCATGATGCTGATGCGGTCGATCCGTCGCCCGTCACCCTGCGCAAAATCATGGCCATTCATGGCTGTTCGATGGATGAGGCGAATGTTCATCTGTGGAACGGCGTGAATGACGGCAGCTTCATCTACAGGATCGTCGACCGTCGCGGCGTCATTCCATTGTGGATCGAATTGAGGAAAGTGGACGAGTTCGAGCCGGAAACCGTTATTTTCTCGGCCGTTCTGGAAGGTGTCGATCTGGTCGGGCAGATCATCTTCGGCGAAGGCGCCTTTGGCTATGAGCGAAACGTGACGCCGGTCTATCTTGAGGCGGGCCTCTACAAGATCGAAGTCCGGACTGTTCAGGATACGCCGGAGCTTTCCAGCGCCCGGATCAAATTCGGCCTTTCCCACGGATTCGCCGCCTAGGGCGGCGCTCGCTTCTTCCCCATTCGCCGCCGATGCGTGCTATGGGATGCGCGCAATGGAACGCATCTATCTCGATTACAACGCCACCGCCCCGCTGCGCCCGCAGGCGCGCAAAGCGATGCTGCGCGCGCTGGAGTTGCGGGGCAACCCGTCCTCCGTCCATGAAGAGGGGCGGGCGGCGCGGCGGTTGATCGATGAGGCGCGGGGGCAGGTCGCCGCAGCCCTCGGCGCTGACCCGCGCTATGTCACCTTCACCTCGGGGGGAACCGAGGCGGCGAACCTCGTTCTTGCGCCCAGCCTTCGCGATGGCGCGGGGCGGGTGACGGACTTGATCGTGTCCGCTGGGGAGCACGCATGTGCGCTGGATGGGCATCGCTTCGCCGCCGAGCGGGTCCATCGCGCGCCTGTTGATGGTCGGGGGCGCCTCGACCTCGCCGCTCTCGAAGCTCTGCTGGGCAAGATCGAGGGGCGGGCGCTTGTGGCCCTGCAGTTGGCCAACAACGAAACTGGCGTCATCCAGCCCGTGGCGGAGGCGGCGGCGCTGGTTCATGGAGCGGGCGGGCTGCTGGTCTGCGACGCCGTGCAGGCGCTCGGGCGCATGGAGGTTGATGTCGCCATCCTCGGCGCAGACGCCCTTTTTGTGTCAGCCCATAAAATCGGCGGGCCGAAGGGCGTCGGGGCGCTGGCGTTTCGGGGTGGGGATCTCCATATCGAAGAAGCGTTGATTCGCGGTGGCGGACAGGAGCGGGGCCTGCGGTCTGGCACTGAAAACCCGGCCGCCATCGCAGGATTTGCAGCTTCCGCCGCCGTTTCCAAGCCCGATGCGGGGGAGATTGCAAGGCTTGGCGCGCTGCGGGATGGGTTGGAGGCTGCGCTTGGCGGGACGTTCGCCGACCTGACGGTCTTCGGCGCAGGTGCGCCCCGGCTCGTCAACACAAGCTGTTTCGCCCTGCCGGGCCTGCAGGCCGAGACCCTGCTGATCGCTTTGGATCTTGCTGGAATCGCGATCTCTTCGGGTTCCGCCTGTTCGTCGGGCAAGGTGAAGCCTTCACATGTTCTGGAGGCCATGGGGGTGGAGACGGGGCTCGCCAGATGCGCCCTGCGGGTGAGTTTGGGGTACGACACAAGAGAAAGTGACGTGGAACGCTTTTGCGAGACGTTCCAAAAGACGGTATGGAATATCCGTGAGCGCCGGGCCTCGCGCAACTGAGCCGTCCGCTAATCTGGACGGGCCTGCGCCGCGTAGGTCATGGGGTTACATCATAGGTCTGAACCGCCGGCCCTTGAAACCGGTTGGGTGAGGAGAAAAGCAATGGCGGCGGTCCAGGAGACGGTCGATAAGGTCAGGTCTGTAGACGTCGATGCCTACAAGTACGGCTTCGTCACCGACATTGAATCCGATCTGGCCCCCAAGGGGCTGAACGAGGACATCATCCGCTTCATCTCGGCCAAGAAGGACGAGCCGGAGTGGATGACGCAGTGGCGCCTTGACGCCTACAAGCGCTGGCTGACCATGCAGGAGCCCGTCTGGGCTCGCGTGACCTACCCGAAGATCGACTTTCAGGACCTCTATTACTACGCCGCGCCCAAGCGCGCGCCCGGTCCCAAGTCGCTCGACGAGGTCGATCCCGAACTGCTGCGCACCTATGAGAAGCTCGGCATCCCCCTGCGCGAACGCGAAATCCTCGCTGGCGTCGAGGGCGCGAGCGAGCGGCGGGTGGCGGTGGACGCGGTCTTCGACTCCGTTTCGGTCGCGACCACCTTCAAGGCGGAGCTCGCCAAGGCGGGCGTCATCTTCTGCCCCATCTCCGAGGCGCTGCAGACGCACCCCGAACTCGTGCGCAAGTATCTCGGCACCGTCGTTCCCGTGACGGACAACTACTACGCGACGCTCAACAGCGCCGTCTTCTCCGACGGCTCCTTCGTCTATGTGCCGCCCGGCGTGCGCTGCCCGATGGAGCTTTCGACCTATTTCCGCATCAACGAGAAGAACACGGGCCAGTTCGAGCGCACGCTCATCATCGCCGACAAGGGCTCCTACGTGAGCTATCTCGAGGGCTGCACCGCGCCAAAGCGCGATGAGAACCAGCTTCACGCGGCGGTCGTGGAACTGGTGGCGCTGGAAGACGCCGAGATCAAATATTCCACCGTGCAGAACTGGTACCCCGGCGACAGCGAGGGCAAGGGCGGCATCTACAACTTCGTGACCAAGCGCGGCGATTGCCGGGGCGACCGTTCGAAGATTTCGTGGACGCAGGTCGAGACCGGCTCGGCGATCACCTGGAAATATCCTTCCTGCATCCTGCGGGGCGACGAATCGCGCGGCGAGTTCTATTCGATAGCCATCTCCAACGGTCATCAGCAGGTCGATAGCGGCACCAAGATGCTGCATCTGGGCAAGAACACCTCAAGCCGCATCATCTCGAAGGGCATTGCGGCCGGACGTTCGGACAATACCTATCGCGGTCAGGTCTTCGCGCATCGCAAGGCCAAGGGCGCGCGCAACTTCACCAATTGCGACTCCCTGCTCATCGGCCATGACTGCGGCGCCCATACGGTTCCCTATATCGAGAGCCGCAACGCCAGCGCCGTGATCGAGCATGAGGCCACCACCTCGAAGATCTCCGACGACCAGCTCTTCTACTGCATGCAGCGTGGTCTTTCGGCCGAGGAGGCGACCGCGCTCATCGTCAACGGCTTCGTTCGCGACGTGCTTCAGCAGTTGCCGATGGAATTCGCCGTCGAAGCGCAGAAGCTCATCGCGGTCAGCCTGGAGGGAAGCGTCGGCTGATCAGCCGATGCGTCGCCTCACCTCATTTCCGGCGTCTCGCCGATCCTGTTCAATGAAGGAATTCACCGTGCTCACCATCACCGATCTCCACGCCAACATCGATGGCAAGGAAATCCTGAAAGGGCTCTCGCTGACCGTGAAGACCGGCGAGGTCGCCGCCATCATGGGGCCGAACGGCTCGGGCAAGTCGACGCTCTCCTATGTGATCTCGGGCCGCGATGGCTACGAGGTGACGGAGGGTTCGATCATCCTCAACGGCGAGGACATTCTCGCCATGGAAGCGCATGAGCGCGCCGCCAAGGGGATTTTTCTGGCGTTCCAGTATCCGCTCGAAATCCCCGGCGTCACCACCATGACCTTTCTCAAGGCCGCGATGAACGCCCAGCGCAAGCAGCGCGGCGAAGATGAGCTTACGACGCCCGACTTCATCAAGCGCGTGCGCGCGGCCGCCGACAAACTCGGCGTCTCGCAGGAGATGCTGCGCCGTCCGCTCAATGTCGGTTTTTCGGGCGGTGAGAAGAAGCGCATGGAAGTGCTGCAG
>CANGOK010000248.1 GCA_947455285.1 Beijerinckiaceae bacterium
GAATTCGAGCGCATTGCCGATCGTGCAAGCTGCAATCAGGCGCGTCCTGCTCAGCGTTGGCGCAGCCTCTCCCGTCATCACCATGGTCATGGCCTCTCCCTCCCGTACAGGCTCCGATCATCCGGATGCGCTGTCGATCAGACCTCATGTCATATATAGTTGCATATTGCAATATACTCAAATTGATATTATATCTGTTTAAGAAAATCTCGACGTGATACAGGTGAGGAGGAAAGGGGCTTCACATGCTGCGTCAGAGTTTTACCTACCAACTGGCTTCGATCGCGGAGAATGCTGTCGGGTCGTCGGCGCGGTTGTTCGAGCATCGGTTCGGCCTCGATGTGCATGAACTGAGAGTCCTTCGATTGATCGACGATCAACCCGGGGTCACCTTCACCGTTCTGGCGCAGCAGACGAGGTTCGAGCGGTCCGCGACCTCACGGATCCTGTCGAGGCTGGTGAAGGCCGGGCTTGTGGTGCGGGCCATAGATGATCACGACGCACGTCAGTTTCGGCTGCAGGCCACCGAGGCCGGGAAAGCCCTTCGCAAGCGCGCTGATCCCCTGAGCCTTGAAATCGAAACCCTGATTCTTTCCGCACTATCCGAGGCTGAACAGAAGCAGTTTCGCAAAATCCTCGACAAGCTGAACCTGTGGCTGAACGTTGAATTTCAGCCCGAACTCGAACGCCTCTATCCGGATGCGGCGCGCAAACAATCGAAATCGCGGACTTGAGACATGGTGCTTACCACTTTGGACATCGTCGGGACCTTCGCTTTCGCCCTTAGCGGAGGCGTGCGCGCGGTTGAAAGCCGCATGGACCCGTTCGGCGTGGTGTTTCTGTCCTTCGTCGCGGGGGTTGCTGGCGGCATCACCCGCGATGTCCTCATCGGTGCTGTCCCTCCCGCTGCTCTGCAGAGCGGCCTCTATGTCGGCATCGCGGTGGTTGCGGGCGCTCTCTGCTTCTTCTCCTTCGGCCGCATCGTCCGGCTTGCGCGCCCTGTCGCGTTCTTTGACGCCATCGGCCTCGGTCTTTTTTGCGTCGTGGGCGCGCGAAAGGCGCTAGACGCCGGCCTGTCCCCGCTGATGGCCTCCCTATTGGGAATGCTGACAGCTGTCGGGGGCGGAATCGCCGCCGATATCCTCACGGCGCGGCCGCCCATGGTCCTGCAGAAGGAAATCTATGCGCTGGCGGCGCTAGCGGGCGCGGCGCTTCTGACGCTCGGCGACCAGGTCGGCTTGCCCGACGCCATCATAGCGCCCCTAGGCGCCCTCTTCGCCACAAGCCTGCGCCTCGTGGCCATGAGCTACGACTGGCATTTGCCAAGGGCGGGGGCGAAAAAGTAACAGTTGGTGATCGCCTAAGACCGTTTGGCTTACATACGCGCGCGACCAGTTTCTGGCGAAGTGGCGGGACCGGGCCCCAACTTCAATAATCCGGAGGGATGGTTCTAAGCCATTAACGCAATCGGGTTTGTTGGTTGCTAAGCGGTGACTGGGGCGTTTTGCCGAAGACCGTAGCTAGCCATACGAGCGCGCCGAAGGACCCCGCGTCAAATGCGGCGCCTGGCGGCCAAACGGGTCCTTGATCGCATCAGGGAGGGTAGACCCGCACAAAATCCAGATGAAGGGGTTCATGCGTATGACTGAACCGTTGTTCGCAAATGGTAACTCGAGCCCCCCAGCATGCCCCAGCAAGTCAACATTGTCTGGTTCAAGCGCGAACTGCGCGTGGTTGATCATCGCCCGCTGGCGGATGCGGCGAAGCTTGGGCCCGTCCTGCCACTTTACATCGCCGAACCAGATTTATGGGCGCAGCCTGACGCATCCGCGCGGCAATGGGCCTTTGCGGCCGAAAGCCTCGCTGAACTCCAGAGCGCGCTTGCAGCCCTTGGGCAGCCCCTTTGCATCAAAGTGGGCCACGCTGTCGCCATTTTTCGGGAGATTCACAAGCGCCATGGCGTAGCGAGCCTGTGGAGCCATCAGGAAACTGGCAATGGATGGACCTTCGCGCGCGATCTGGCGGTGGCGGCATGGGCGAGGGAGCAAGGCGTCCCCTGGCATGAGGCACGCCAATTCGGCGTGATTCGTCGTCTCAAGTCCCGCAATGGCTGGGCGAGCGCCTGGGACCGGGCCATGGCTGAGCCCATCATCAAGCCGCCCATGGCGCTTCAGCCGCTCAGCAGCGATTGGCCAGCGCATATCCCCAGCTTCTCCGAACTTGGCCTGCCGCCAGATCCCTGCTCACATCGTCAGCCAGGAGGCCGGGCGGCGGGGCTCGCCAACCTGGAAAGCTTTCTGGAAGAACGTGGACGCAATTATCGTTTTCAGATGTCGAGCCCCGTTACGGCCTTCGACGCCTGTTCGCGCCTTTCGCCGCACCTGACATGGGGCACCGTTTCAATGCGCGAGGTGGCGCAGGCGACCTGGCGGCGCCTGCACGCGATCAGACGTCTCGACGACCCCGCAACAAAGAGCTGGCGTGGATCTCTCATCTCCTTCATGGGTCGCCAGCATTGGCATTGCCACTTCATGCAGAAGCTTGAGGATGAGCCCAGGCTCGAATTCGAAAGCCTCCATCGCGCCTATGATGGCGTTCGTCCGGACTTCGCTGATCACGAGCTGCTGGCCGCCTGGTGCGCCGGCGAGACTGGGTTCCCCTTCATCGACGCCTGCATGCGGGCCCTTCAACAGCATGGATGGATCAATTTTCGGATGCGAGCCATGCTGATGTCCTTCGCCAGCTATCATTTGTGGTTGCCTTGGCGAGCCAGCGGACTGCATCTGGCGCGACAGTTCGTCGATTATGAACCTGGGATCCATTGGTCGCAGGCGCAGATGCAATCGGGGACCACGGGCATCAATACGCTGCGGATCTACAACCCCGTGAAGCAGGGCATCGATCAGGACCCCACGGGCGCCTTCGTGCGCGCCCATGTGCCTGAGCTCGAAGCCGTACCAGATGCATTCATTCACGAGCCCTGGCTTTGGCCCGGCGCCTCCGGGCTCCGCTATCCCCGGCCAATCGTCGATCATGTGGCGGCTGCGAAGGCGGCGCGCGATGCGCTCTATGGCCTTCGTTCGGGAGCTGGACATAGAGAGGCTGCGCGCGACATCGCCGCCAGACACGGCAGCCGCAAGGCGGGCATACATATGACGGGACGGCGGCCCGCCTCAAAGTCGAAGCCTGCGGACGCCTCGCAACTCACGCTGGATTTCTAACCCCAAACAAAGGGCAGGACGGTGGATATGGATGCGGACAATCACGTGCCACCATCAGCGGCATGGCTGGGCGGCCTCGGCGCGCTTCCCTTTGTGGGTCTTGCTGGCGCTGCGCATGTTCTGGACGACGCGCCACGGATGTTCGCCGTCCATGCGCTGGCGGCCTATGGCGCGGCGATCCTGTCGTTCCTCGGCGGCATCCACTGGGGGCTGGCGATCACATCTCCACGCGACGCAGACGATCAGGGACTGCGGACGAGGCTCATCGTGAGCGTCGTTCCCTCGCTGATGGCTTGGGTCGCGCTCCTCTTTCCGGAGAAGGCCGGCCTGCTCCTGCTTGCGACCGCCGTCGCCGCGATGCTGTTGGTGGATTTGCGAGCGAGCCGAAGAGACGAAGCCCCCCGATGGTATCCGACGCTCCGCATACCTCTTACCTGTGTGGTGGTCGCGGCCCTTGCATTCGGCGCCGGCGCCATGGGCTAGATACGCGCCGCTCGACTGATCCCTGCCCTCACATCATTCCCTGGCTTCTCCGCTCAGAGATGGACGCCTCGCGTCAAAGCGCCGTCGACGACAAGGTTTGCGCCGGTGATGAAGCTCGCAGCAGGACTCGCAAGGAACACCGCCGCATTCGCCACTTCCTGGGGCGCACCCATTCGACCCATGGGGTTGAGATCAAGCGCCATCTGGTAAAGCGCGGGATCGCTGTCCTTGATCTGATCCCAAACGCCGCCCTGAAAATAGGTCGTGCCGGGTGAAACCGAATTGGCCCGAACGCCATGCGCCGCCAGTTTTTGCGCCTGCAACTGCGTATAATGAATGATCGCCGCCTTGAACACGCCATAGGGGCCGCTGGCGACGTCGACCTCGCGGGCCGAGACGCTCGATATGGTGACGATGGCAGGGGCCTTGCTGGCCAGCAAGAAAGGCATAGCTGCGTCGACAAGATGCACCGTTCCCATCATGTCCGTAGAAAACCCCTGCGACCAACCCTCGTCATCGTCGGAAACGGCCATCGCGCTGGCGTTGGCTACGATGATGTCGAGCCCATGGAGCGTTGCGGCGGCCTCAGCCACCCATGCTTTCAGCATCGAGCCATCTGATACGTCGACCGCAGCGCCTGTCGCCCTGACGCCTGCGGCCTCGAGAGCCGCGACGGCCGCCGCGACTTCGTGCGAATTGCGGGCGCATATCGCAACGTCGCATCCTTCTGCTGCCAGCGTTTCAACGATAGCCCGACCAATGCCTTTTGTTCCGCCGGTGACGAGCGCCTTGAGTCCTTTCAATCCAAGATCCACTGTTCTCTCCCCGCTCCTCCGCCCCGCCGCAGATATACAGCCTAAACCGATCGAGCAAAGGCATCTAACCGAGCTTTGAGCCGCCAAAGGCCGACAACAACCCAGAACGAAAATGGAAACGTTGATGATGAGGATGGTCATCAGAAGGTGTAAGCAAACGATCAGGGCTGCATCTACCCGATGACGCTGTTCGGGGACCTGTTCTCGGCGATCTCGGGCTCGGTGGGCTTCA
>CANGOK010000249.1 GCA_947455285.1 Beijerinckiaceae bacterium
AAAATCCGGGGGGATGTCATGCGAGGATTGGGGCTGGCCTTATCCATTTTATTGAGCGCGGCGCCCGCCTGTGCTCAGAATGCTCCAGATTTCTACCGTGGCAAGACCCTCTCCATCGTCGTGGGCTCGGACGCAGGCTCAGGCTATGACGCCTATGCGCGCCTCGTCAGCCGACATATCGCCAAGCACATTCCCGGCACGCCCAATATGATCGTGCAAAATCACCCGGGCGCAGGCAGCGTGACCATGGCGAACCAACTCGCCAATGTCAGTCCTAAAGATGGAACAGCTATCGGCGCACCTCAATCCAGCGTCGCCTTCGAACGCCTGTTGCATCTGCTGGGCCCGGGCGGCAAGGCCGCGAATTTCGACGCCACCAAACTCAACTGGCTGGGCACGGCCGCGCAAGACACCTTCGTGGTTCTTGGCTGGCACAAGAGCAAGGTCAGCACGGCGCAGGACATGATGACGAAGGAATTCGTCATCGGCACGTCCGGCCCCAATACGGATGGCTCGCTCATCGTCGCCGTACTGAACAAAATGCTTGGAACAAAAATCAAGCTCATCAATGGCTACAGCGGCACCGCGCCGCAATTGCTGGCGCTGGAGCGTGGCGAGATCGACGGCTCCTCGATGGCCTATTCCACAGTGCTGGCGCTGCGCCCCAATTTGCATCGTGACAAGGAGATCACGGTGCTGCTCCAGATCGGCCGCGCAAAACATGTCGATCTGCCCGACGTCGCCTTTCTGCCGGACATGATGAAGACCGAAGAGGACAAGGCTATCCTCTCCGTCATCTTCGACAAATACCAGATGGGCCGCCCATTCTTCGCGCCCCCCGGCGTGCCTGCCGAACGTGTGGAGCTGCTGCGCAAAGCCTTCGACGCGACCATGAAGGACCCCGCCTTCATCGCCGAGGCGGAGCAGCTGCATCTTGAACTTAACCCGCTGCCGGGCAGCGAGGTTCAGGCGCTAATCGAGCGCCTCTATGCAACCCCGGAGCCGATGGTTCGCAAGGCGCGCCTGCTGCTGGGCACGGAGAAATAGACGTATGAAGATCACAAAGATCGAGGCATTCCATCTCGCCATTCCCTTCGACCATGGCGCGCCGCCTCCTTCCCAGGGCGCAGGCGGAGTCCGCACCACCATGGACTCTGTCTATATTCGCGTGGACACGGATGCGGGGATCACCGGCTGGGGCGAATGTTTTGGCTTCGCTTGCTGCCCCGTCACGCATTTCGCCATTCAACGCGTCATTGCACCCATGGCGGTAGGGAGAAACTGCGACGACATCGGCTCGCTGATGTTCGAATTGCACAGGCGCGTGCAAAGCAGCGGCCGCAATGGCCCGCTGATCTTCGCACTTTCGGGCCTCGACATCGCGTTATGGGACGTCGCAGGCATGGCGCGCGGCGAGCCGATCCATAAAATGCTTGGCTCAACGGGCGCGCGAACAAGCGTCCCCGCCTATGCCAGCCTGATGCGGCTCGATACGCCCGAGAACGTCACCAAAGTCTGTGGCGATGTTCTTGCGCGCGGCTATCGCGCGGTGAAGCTGCACGAGCGCACCCTTGAGACCGTGGCCGCAGCGCGCAAGGCGTTGGGCGATGACACTCCGCTCATGCTCGACACCAATTGCACATGGGATCTGGCGACCTCAAAACGCATGGCGCAGGAGATGGCTCCTTATAATCTTGCATGGCTGGAAGAGCCTCTTTTTCCTCCCGACGATTACAAGGCTCTCGCAAATCTACGCACGGCGACGAAGACGCCAATCGCGGCGGGTGAGAACCTTGGCAACCTGCTCGATGTGGAACGCATCCTAGATGCGAATGCGGTCGATGTGGTGCAGCCTGACCCCATCAAGATGGGCGGAATAACCGAGTGCTGGAAGGCACTGTGCATGGCGCAGGAGCGCGGCGTGCAGGCCGAGCCCCATTCACCCTGGTATGGACCCGGGCTCATCGCCGCCCTGCACATGATCGGCGCCATGGAGCAGGAATGCATGGCGGAATTCTACTACGCCGATCTTGCTGACTGGCCGCTGGGGGAAGCCTCCATTCCGCGCAATGGATCGCTTAGGATACCCGATGGCCCAGGACTAGGCGTTCAAGTGAATGAAGATGTCATTGCAAAGTATCGGGTCGCATGACCCCTAAGGAGATGAAATGAAAGTTTGCATTTATGGCGCTGGCGCCGTCGGCGGCCATCTCGCCGCCCGGCTTCTGGCGAACACTGACGCCGAAGTCTCGCTGGTGGTGCGCAGCGCCGCGGCGCCCGTGCTGCGGGAAAGCGGCCTGACATTGCGCACCGAGGGGCGCGAGATCAAAGGCGTCCCGCATCATGTCACGGACGATCCAGCCACCCTGCCTCCTCAGGACCTCGTGGTCGTGACCTTGAAAGCGCCCTCGCAACCGGCTGTCGCAAAGGAGATTGCGGGGCTGCTCGGCAAGGACGGCGTGGCCCTCTTCGCCATGAATGGCCTGCCTTGGTGGTGGAACCATGGGCTCAATGACAAAGGCGCTCTCGATCGCGTCGACCCCCAAGGCGACCTGTGGCGCGAAATTGGCGGCGGGCGCGCGCTGGGCGCGGTCGTCAATTCCTCGAACAACGTGCCCGAACCCGGCGTGATCATTCACGCCGGCGCCAAGCGCTGGGCCGTGGGCGAACCTAACAACAGCGCATCGCCACGCCTGCGGCGCGTGATCGAACTTCTTGCCGCCGCTGACCTGGAAGCCATCGAGTCTCAAGACATCAGGCGCGACATCTGGCGCAAACTGATGACCAACATCAGCGGCAACCCCATCGCAGCGCTCACACGCCTTGCTGGAAAGGACGCGGCTGCGGTTTCAGCCCTCGACGACGTCGCCATCAAACTGATCGAAGAAGCGCTGCACGTCGCGAAAGCCGAGGGCTGCGACCTCACCGGCGAAATCAGCGCCGAAGGCATAGCGCGCCCGGCCAAGGGCCGCTTCCCTGGCAAATCTTCGATGCTTCAGGATGTGGAAGCCGGACGCGCATTGGAGGTTGAGGCGATCCTTGGGCAGGTGCAAAGCTTCGCAAGAGCGCGGGGCATACCTACACCCACCATCGACACCGTCTACGCCCTGCTCTCAGGTCTCGATCACGCCTTACGCATCGCCCGCTGAAGAGGGAATTGAAATGCGTCACCTCAAGACCATGACAGCCGCCCTGCTCGTCGCTGCATTTGTGGGACTAACCACGGCGTCCGCGCGCGCAGCCGATTTCGCAGGCAAGACGATCGAGATCCTGATCGGCTTTGGGCCGGGCGGCGGACATGACGCCTATGCGCGAGCCTTCGCGCAATTCTACGGCAAAAACCTTCCGGGAAACCCGACGGTGGTGGCGCGCAACATGCCGGGCGCAGGCAGCCTTCTGGTGTTGAATCACATCAATTCGGTGGCCCCGAACAATGGGCTAACCATTGGCACATTCGACCCGCAATTGCTGATCGCGCCGCTACTGGGCGATCCGAACGCACGCTATGACGCGACTAAACTGACCTGGATCGGCAGCATCGTCGACGCCACCAATGTCTGCATCACCTGGACGCAATCGGGCGTCACGACATGGGACGACCTCATGTCTGACAAGCTGGTCAACTTCGGCGCCACCGGCCCCGCCGCCGCGCTCTATCAGCATACGGCGATCCTGAAGAACATGTTCGGATCGAAAGTCCGGTTGGTTTCGGGCTATGCGGGCACGGCGGAAGTTCGGCTCGCCATGGAGCGCGGCGAAATCACTGGCAACTGCGGCGACAACTGGGCAAGCCTGAAAGGAACTGCTGCAGATCTCATCGCCGAAAAGAAAATCAGCATACCGGTGCAGTACGCCATCAAGAAACATCCGGAATTACCAGATGTTCCGTTGATCCTCGATCAAGCGAAGAACGAGGAGGACAAGGCGGCGCTGAAAATCCTGCTGGGCGCACAGGCGACCGGGCGCCCCTACGCCATATCTCCGACAACGCCTGCCGATGTCACGAACGCTCTGCGCGATGGTTTCGACAAGACCATGGCGGATACCGAGTTCATCCAATTCGCGGCGAAGATGCGCCTTGATCTGCAACCCATGCATGGCGCAGATGTGCAGAAGCTGATCTCCGACATCTACCGCTCCAACGCGGCCGCTGTAGAGAAGGCGAAGGCTGTCATCAAATGAGCGGGTCGGTCAGGCAGTGACCGGCGCCGCCACCTCCCTTAACGACGCAATCAAGGCGTCGAGCCGCTTGCCTTCGGGATCAGCGACGGCGGCAAGGCGCGCCTGCAAGACTGCATCGGCGAAATGCGTAGTATTTTGCGCGCCATTCAGCATGGGCGTGAGGATCTCATCCGCGACGCGCCGCCAATTGGCGTGGCCGCGTTCCCAGGTGTCGCCATAACCGCGCACCAACTGCGCCGTTTCAACGATCTCCCGAGCGGCGGCGGCATCCTTCGGCAAAGCCTGTTCAACAAGGTTCAACCAACCCTCGATCCACGCCTTCTCCTGCGCCGCACGCAGCGAAATCGGCCTGATGCGCCGCAGGGAGGCGAGCGCGCTCAGTTGCATGAAGCCCCACAGGCCCGTGGTGTGCACGCGCATGGGTATGGACTTGCGCTCCAGCCCCATCAGCCGCACGAGACCCAACAATCCGCGAGCCAAAGGCGAAGGGAGAATGGAGAGGATTTCGTGAGGTCCGGGCTTCAGGAATTCAATCA
>CANGOK010000250.1 GCA_947455285.1 Beijerinckiaceae bacterium
ATGACTTCATGCTTCTTGGCGTTGAAGGCGGTGGCGTCATCCTTGAAGTGCTGGATGAGGGTGCCAGGCTCGGGGCCCTCATAGAGGACTTTGGCCTTGCCTTCGTAAATGCGACGACGGCGGTTCATGTGGATCAACCGTGGCTGGAGTACGTCCATCGATCCTTGGCTCCTTTGAGGCCGCCACTCGCCCCCAAGGGCGTCTGGCGAAGACCTGCGAATTGGCCGCAGCGATGGAAGCGACCCCCGTTCCTGCGACCGGGAACCGCTCTTTCGCGGGCAACCTACCCGATTGGCGGGATTGGCACAATGAGAGCGGCGCTTCGCCCTGCTCGTCGGGCTGCTTTTCACGGCCCCATCCAACTTTTTCAACAGGCGCGGGGAGGCCGATAGTGGAATCTGGATCCGTATTGAGGATACAGATCATTGCATATATTGCGTTTGTGGCCTCTTTCGGGAGGCGGAACCATTGACGCGATCCATTACCCCATCGAGGAGGCCCCGATGAGCACCTTTGACAAGCGCGAGGAGGCCTATGAGGCGAAATTCGCCCATGACGAGACCCTTCGCTTCAAGGCTTTTGCGCGACGCGACAAGTATCTGGCGCTCTGGGCGGCGGAAAAGCTTGGGCTCGCCGACGCCAACGCCTATGTGACGGAGCTCATTTCGACTGACATCCGGCACGTCGGCGAAGACGACGTGTTCGAGAAGATCCGCGGGGATTTTGACGCGGCGGGCGTCGCGCAGTCAGACCACCAGATCCGCCGGACCATGGACGAATTCCTGCAGCAGGCCATGAGCGAGATCCACACCTCAGGCTGAGCAGTCAGAGCTTCTTAATCCGCCTGCGCCATATTGGCGCAATGGCGCAAGTTAAGACCACATATGATGCGAATGAGGGCGGAGAAGACCTGATCTTCCCCGCAGTCGCTCCGGCCCTCGCCGCCGAGGCTCGCCGCTGGCTCGAACATCTGAGGTCCGAGCGCCGCGCCTCCCCCCATACGCTCGACGCCTACAAGCGCGACCTCAGGCAATTTTTCCAGTTTCTGGCGACCCATCTGGGTGAAGCGCCCGGTCTCGCCGATTTTTCGGGCCTCCTGCCCGCCGATGTGCGCGCCTATATGGCGCGGCGCAGGGCTGAGGGCCTCGAAAGCCGGTCGCTGCTGCGCGCCCTTGCGGGCGTGCGCTCCTTCGCCCGGCATCTCGAGCGCGAGGGCAAAGGAAAGGCCTCGGCTCTGACCGCCGTACGCACCCCCAAGATCGCCCGGTCCCTGCCCAAACCCATTTCCGCCGCCGCCGCCCGCACGGTCGCCAGCGCTGAGGCGCGCGAAGGCGAGGCGCGTCCTCCATGGGTGCTGGCGCGCGACGCCGCCGTCCTGAGCCTGCTCTACGGGGCGGGGCTGCGCATCTCCGAGGCCCTGTCGATCACCCGCGCGCAGGCGCCCTGCGGCTCCATCGATAGCGTGACGGTGCTGGGCAAAGGGCGCAAGACGCGGTCGGTTCCGGTCATCGCGCCGGTGCGAGCCGCCATCGACGCCTACCTTGAACTATGTCCCTATAAGGTCGCGCCTGATGGCCCCCTCTTTGTCGGCCAAAGGGGCGGCGCCCTCTCGCCCCGCATCATCCAGCTCGCCATGGAGCGCCTGCGGGGCGCATTGGGCTTGCCCGATACGGCCACCCCCCATGCGCTGCGCCATTCCTTCGCCACCCATCTGCTCGCGCGTGGCGGCGACCTGCGCACCATTCAGGAATTGCTGGGCCATTCATCGCTGGCGACGACGCAGATCTATACGGCGGTCGATTCGTCCCGGCTGCTCGACGCATGGCGGTCGGCGCATCCGCGCGCGGGAAATTAACGTAAAGCACGACCGTTAGCTGCACTGGTATTTTTCATTTTCAAGGCTATTATTGTATAGTTTATGTTAGAGGTGCATCTTGTTCATCTTTTCAGGAGAGCCGATCTTTTCAGAAAAAGGCATTAAATGGCTGGCGCCCGTCGCGCTGATAGGCGGATGGCTGCTTTGGGAAACCGTGATGCCGCCCGACTTTTCCGACGACGACATCCGCGCCGTCCAAGAATCTATTCACAAAGAGTTCGGAAAACAAAGCGACACAAAAGTTCGAGAGCTGTCCCTGTCGCGAAAATCACGCGGTGAATTAATTGGAGTGGTGAAAATAGAATTCGTCGCGCTCGGCGCCAGTCATGAATTTTCCAAATTCTGCACGGCGAGTAAAACAAAAGACGGTTCGGTTTGGCGGTGCCAATAAGGCATATGCGTTTACCGCTCAGCCTATAGTCAGGCAGCGCTTCCTCGCCGGGCGATTCGCCAGAGCGTGCGAAGGCGGCGCCAGAAGGAGCCCTGCCCGCCGATGAACCCCGCCTCGACCAACGCCTCGCGAATCGCCTTCTTGATCGGATCGACCTGCTCGTGCGCCCATTCATGAACGCGCACGAAAAGCTCATAGAGCTTTTTGAACCAGGGGATTGAAAGCAGCTTGTCCTTGCAGGCCGTGAACAGGAAGGCGACGAGGCCGAAGCGCAGGATTTCCGCGAAAAGAAAGGTTGCGCTCCCCGCAAACCATTGCTTTTGCGCGAAGAGCCAAAAGGAACCGAGCTTGATCGGCTCACTCGCCACCAAAGGGATCAAAAAAATCGCTAACGTCGGATAAGGCGCAAGCCTGTCCATGAAGTCGATCACCGCGCGCTTCACGCGCTCCAGCGGAATGAGGACGAGAAAGGCGCGGATAAGCGGCGCGAGCGTGTCCCACAGCCAGGACACGGCGAGAAACAAGACCGCAAGCGTGGTCCAGAAAATTCGCTTGAGACGCCGCACCAAACCTCCACAACACAAGCGTAATGTGGAAGCCAGAATTGAGGCGCGCAAGTGGCGGCTAGCGCTTCTTGACGAACTCGGCGCGCAGCACGAGACCCTTGATGCCCTCGTAGCGGCAATCAATCTCCTGCGGATCGCCCGTCAGGCGGATCGACTTGATCACCGTGCCGCGACGCAGGGTCTGCCCGGCGCCCTTGACGGGAAGATCCTTGATGAGGGTCACGGAATCGCCATCGGCCAGCAGGTTGCCGACGGAATCGCGCACCTCCACCGAATTGGCGGCCGCGCGCTTGGCGGCGAGTTCGCTAGCCGGAACCCACTCGCCGGTCTCTTCATCGTAAACGTAATCGTCGTCAGCCATGGACGCGCCGATCAGATGTGGATCGGGCGTTTGTCGACGGCCATAGCCGCCTCCTTCACCGCTTCCGACATGGTGGGATGGGCGTGGCAGGTGCGGGCGAGATCTTCGGCCGAACCGCCGAATTCCATCAGCACCGCAGCTTCTGCGATCAATTCGCCGGCGCCATGGCCGAGGATGTGAACGCCAAGCACGCGGTCGGTCGTTGCGTCGGCGAGCACCT
Organism: Beijerinckiaceae bacterium; assembly: GCA_947455285.1. Classification (GTDB taxonomy): domain Bacteria; phylum Pseudomonadota; class Alphaproteobacteria; order Rhizobiales; family Beijerinckiaceae; genus Terripilifer. The sequence continues at coordinate 3,415 of CANGOK010000250.1, forward strand.
TCACGAAGCCGTCCGCATGACGCATGGCGCGCGCGCGGCCATTGGCGGTGAAGGGGAACTTGCCGACCTTGTAGGCGACGCCCGCGGCCTTCAGGTCTTCTTCGCTGCGGCCGACCGAGGCGACCTCGGGGCTCGTATAAACGACGCCCGGAATGACCTCGTAGTTCACATGACCATGCTGGCCCGCGAGGATTTCAGCTACCGCGACGCCCTCGTCCTCAGCCTTGTGAGCGAGCATGGGGCCACGCACGACGTCGCCAATCGCGTAGATGCCGTCGACGCTCGACTTGAAGTGATCGTCGATCACGACGCGGCCGCGCTCCATGGCGACGCCCACGGTTTCGAGGCCCAGACCATCCGTATAGGGGCGACGGCCGATGGCGACGAGCACCACGTCGGCGTCGAGGGTCTGCGCATCGCCGCCCGCTGCGGGCTCGACGACGATCTTCGCGCCCTTGGCGCCGCCGGTGACGCTGGCGACCTTGTGCGACAGCATGAAGCTGAAGCCCTGCTTCTCCAGCATACGCTGGAACTGCTTGGCGACTTCGAGATCCATGCCGGGGAGAATGCGGTCGAGATATTCAACGACCGTGACCTTGGCGCCAAGGCGCGCCCAGACCGAGCCGAGCTCAAGGCCGATGACGCCAGCGCCGACCACCACGAGCTTGCCCGGAACCTTGTCGAGGGTAAGCGCGCCGGTCGAGGACACGATCGTCTTTTCATCAACAGTGACGCCCGGCAGCGGGGCGACATCAGAGCCCGTGGCGATGACGATGTTCTTCGTCTCAAGCGCGGTCACGCTTCCGTCTTCGGCGGTCACCGAAACCTTGCCCGGCGCGGTGATCGCGCCATGGCCGAAGAAAGCGTCGACCTTGTTCTTCTTGAGCAGGAAGCCGACGCCGTTCACATTGGCGCCAACCGTGTCGTCCTTGTGCTTCATCATCGCGGCCATATCGAGCTTCGGCTTGCCGATGCTGATGCCGAGCGCCGCGAAATCATGCGCCGCCGTCTCGAACATTTCGGAAGCATGCAGCAGGGCCTTGGAGGGAATGCAGCCGACATTTAGGCAAGTGCCGCCATGGGTCTTGCGCTTCTCGACGACGGCGACCTTCATGCCGAGCTGTGCCGCGCGGATCGCGCAGACATAACCGCCGGGACCTGTTCCGATGACGATGAGATCGTAGGACATGGTGATCACTTTCAAGTCTGGATGGGTTCAGCCGCGCCGCTGACAAGCGCCGTGGCGCGACCGGGAAGACAATGAGAACAGGGA
>CANGOK010000251.1 GCA_947455285.1 Beijerinckiaceae bacterium
GGGGCGCGTGCAGGACTAACATTCCCCGGGGCCTTATCGATCCTAACGGGAGCTGTCCCTGGCCTTGTCCGTGGACTTGGACATACGGCGCCCACCTACGTTGTAGGTTTCCCGGGATCGATGTCCCACGGCCACTGTGGCCCCGCACTTTTCCTTGCGAATTGACAGGGCCCCAGATCCCGCCCGATACCCGTCCGGACCCAACCATGCCGGACGGCGCGATGCAGGATTCACAAGACAACCTCGCCATTCAGAAATCCGCCCTCCGCAAGCAAGCACTCGCCCGCCGCGACGCGGTCGAGCCTTCGGTGCGGGAAGATTTCGCCACGCGCATCGCGCTTGTGGGCGTCGATCTCGCCCGCCACGCCATTGTGCGCACGGTCGCGGCCTACTGGCCCCTCCCCGGCGAGCCGGACACGCGCGGGCTTCTGGCGGCGCTCAACTACCACGAATTCGCCGCCGCCCTGCCCGTCGTGGCTGGCCACGGCCTGCCGCTGATCTTTCGCAAATGGGCGCCGCGCGATCTCCTGATCGAGGGCCCATTCGGGATCATGGAGCCCTCCTCCCGCCTGCCCGAGGTTCTGCCCGACATTCTCTTCGTGCCGCTCGCGGCCTTTGACCGTCGCGGCCACCGGATCGGCTTCGGCGCTGGCTTTTACGACCGAACCCTCGCCGATCTGCGCGCCATGAAGCAGGTCATCGCCGTGGGGGTGGCCTATTCCGGGCAGGAAGTCCCTGCTATTCCCGAGGAGCCGCACGACCAGCGGCTCGATTTCGTGCTCACCGAGACCGATTGGATCGATTGCAGGACTAACTGACCCATGCGTCTTCTCTTCATCGGCGACATCGTGGGCCGCGCCGGCCGCGACATTCTTCTTGATCGCCTGCCCGGCCTGCGGCGCGACTGGAAGCTCGATTTCGTGGTCGTGAACGGCGAGAACGCGGCGGGGGGCTTTGGCATCACCGAAGCGATCTGCCGCGAGATCGTGGACGCGGGCGCTGATTGCGTCACCCTCGGCAACCACGCCTGGGACCAGAAGGAGGCGCTCGTCTTCATCGAGCGCGAGCCCCGCCTCATCCGTCCGCTGAATTACCCTGCAGGCACGCCGGGGCGCGGCGCCAATCTCATCGAGGCGCAGAATGGCGCGCGGGTGCTCGTGATGAACGTCATGGGCCGCGTCTTCATGGATCCGATGGACGACCCCTTCGCCGGCGTCGAGCGCGAACTCTCCGCCTGCCCACTGGGAATGGCATGCGACGCCGCCATCGTCGACATTCACTGCGAAACCACGAGCGAAAAATACGCCATGGGCCATTTCTGCGATGGCCGGGCGTCGCTGGTGGTGGGCACCCACACCCACGCGCCGACCGCCGACGCCCAGATCCTCACCAATGGCACGGCCTATCTGACCGACGCCGGCATGACCGGCGACTATGATTCCGTCATCGGCATGGACAAGGGCGAGCCCCTGCAACGCTTCACCCGCAAGATCTCCCAAGGGCGCTTCGAGCCGGCGCTTGGCCCCGCGACCCTCTGCGGCGTCGCCGTGGAGACGGACGAGCGCACCGGCCTCGCCCTGAAGATCGCACCCGTGCGGCTGGGCGGGCGGCTGATGGAGGCGGTTCCGGGGTTTTGGAGCTGAATAAGCCGACGACGACCCCTTTTGATTTGCGACGCTTCCCGCCTTATAAGGCGGTCAAATCTCGTTTTTACGCTTGAACGCGCAGGGGAAGACATGGCTGGGCATAGTCAGTTCAAGAACATCATGCACAAGAAGGGCAAGCAGGATGCGATCCGCTCCAAGCTCTTCTCGAAACTCGCCCGTGAAATCACGGTGGCCGCCAAGATGGGCATGCCTGATCCGGCCATGAACCCGCGCCTGCGCCTTGCGGTTCTGGCGGCGCGCTCCGAAAACATGCCCAAGGACAATATCGAACGCGCCATCAAGAAGGCCTCTGGCGGCGACAGCGAGAACTACGACGAGGTGCGCTACGAGGGCTATGCGCCCGGCGGCGTCGCCGTGATCGTCGAGGCGCTGACCGATAACCGCAACCGCACAGCGGGCGAGGTTCGCTCCTATTTCACCAAGGCTGGCGGCGCGCTGGCGGAAACCGGCGCGGTCTCCTTCATGTTCGACCATGTGGGTTCGATCGAATATCCGACCTCCGCAGGCTCCGAAGACGCCGTCATGGAAGCCGCCATCGAGGCTGGCGCCGATGACGTGGTCTCGAGCGAAGACGGCCACGAAATCGTGACCTCGCTCGAATCCCTCGCCGAAGTGGGCAAGGCGCTTGAGGCGAAGTTCGGCGAGCCCCGCAAGTCGAAGCTGATCTGGAAGCCGCAGAACACCATCACGGTGGATGACGAGGCGGGCGAAAAGATCCTCAAGCTGATCGGCAATCTCGAAGACAACGACGACGTGCAGAACGTCTACGCCAACTTCGAAATCTCCGACGCCCTGCTCAAGAAGATGGGCGGCTAAAGAGGTTGCTGGCGGCGCTTACTGCGCCGCCCTTGCGCTTTCCAAAGCCGCTGCGCCCGTCTCGAATTGCAGGCGGGCGAGGCGCGAGTAGAGGCCGCCGCGCGCGACGAGGTCGGCGTGGCCGCCCTCCTCCACGATGCGCCCCTGATCGACCACCAGAATCCGATCCGCCGAGAGCACCGTGGCGAGGCGATGGGCGATGACGATGGTGGTGCGGCCCTTCATCACATTTTCCAGCGCTTTTTGAACGAGCGTCTCGTTCTCCGCGTCGAGCGCCGAGGTCGCCTCGTCGAGCAGCAGCACGGGGGCGTCAAGCAGCACAGCGCGGGCGATGGCGAGGCGCTGGCGCTGGCCGCCTGAAAGGGTCACGCCGCGCTCGCCGACCAAGGTGTCATAGCCCTCAGGCATAGCGCGGATGAATTCATCAGCGGCGGCGCGCTCGGCTGCGGCGCGAACCTCGGCATCGCTCGCCTGCGGGCGGCCATAGCGGATGTTGTCGGCCACGCTCGCCCCGAAGATCACGGGATCCTGCGGCACCATCGCCATGCGCCCGCGAACTTCGGCCGGATCAGCAGCGCGCAGGTCGACCCCGTCGAGGCGGATCGAGCCGCTCTGGGGATCGTAGAACCGCATCAGCAGTTGAAAGACCGTCGACTTGCCAGCGCCTGAGGGACCGACAATGGCGACCGTCTCGCCGGGCTCAACCGTAAAGCTCAGCCCATCCAGCGCGAGATCACCGGGCCGCGTGGGATAGGCGAAGCCCACCGCATCGAAGCTCACAGCCCCGCGCGCGGGCTTGGGCAGCGGAATCGGATTGGCGGGGGCGATGATGGTCGGCTTCACGGCCAGAAGCTCCGCGATGCGCCCCGCCGCGCCCGCAGCCGCCGAAAGCTCGCTCCAGACCTCCGACAATTGCCCCAGCGCGCTCGCGCCAAGCACGGCGGAGAGGACGAATTGCGACAGCAGCCCCCCGGTGATCCGGCCCGCAATCACATCCTGCGCGCCAAGCCACAGCACCGCCACGACGCTGGCGAAGGCCAGAAAGATCGCGACCGAGGTCAGCAGGGCGCGAGCGAGCGTCGCCTGCCTTGCGGCCTCATAGGCGGCCTCGACCGCCCGGCGAAACCGCCCCACGGTCGCCGCCTCCGCCACGAAAGCCTGCATGGTGCGCATGGCGCCAAGGCTTTCGGCTGCATAGGCCGTGGCCTCGGCGAGTGTGTCCTGCGCGGCGCGCGAACGCTGGCGCACCGAGCGGCCCGACATGAAGAGCGGCAGGACGATGATAGGGATCGCCACCAGCACGAGGCCGGACAATTTCGGGCTCGTATAGATCATCATGCCGATGGCGCCGATGAACATGAAGAAATTGCGCAGCGCCGTGGAGGCCGAGGCGCCGAAGGCTGATTTCATCTGGGTCGTGTCGGCGGAAAGGCGCGAGACGAGTTCGCCGGACTGGGCGGTGTCGTAAAAAACTGGGTCAAGCCGGGAAAGATGGGCGAAAACGTCCGCGCGAAGGTCCGCGACCACCCGCTCGCCGAGGGTCATGACGAGGAAATAACGGGTGCCCGAAGCCACCGCCAGAACGCCCACCACAGCCAACATCCCCAGAAAATACTGGGTGATTACGCCCGAACTGTCGGATGCGAAGCCAAAATCGATCATGCGGCGCACGGCCATCGGCACCGAAAGGGTCGCCCCGGCGGCCACGACCAGCGCGGTCAGGGCGGCGGCGATCCGCAGCCGATAGCGCCCGGCATAGGGCAGAAGAGGCGCTAAAGCCTTCAGGGAAGTGCGCGGCTTCTTGACCTCTTTGGTGGCTGTCGCCTTGTCCGTCATCGCTCAATCCCGGGGACGCGTCCCTGTTTCCCATCGACCTGTGCAGCGGGCGCCTTGTTTGACCGCCGCACCTGCGGTATAGGGGCGCAACCCCAGCCTTGGGAACCCCCTTCCGGCCGTGTCGTCAACCCCGATGCGTCCTGCCAGCAACTTTGTCGAAGGAACAGACGATGAAGGCCGATATCCATCCGCAGTACCATTTCATCAAGGTCGTCATGACCGATGGCTCCGAATACATGACGCGCTCCACCTACGGCAAGGAAGGTGATGCGCTCAACCTCGACATCGATCCCAAGACGCACCCGGCCTGGACCGGCGGCTCGCAGCAGCTGCTCGACCGCGGCGGCCGCCTGTCGCGCTTCAC
>CANGOK010000252.1 GCA_947455285.1 Beijerinckiaceae bacterium
GCCATGGCGCCATAGTGACGCGCGCGCTCGATCGTGTCCTCAAGCGCGCGATGGCTGCGCATGGTGGACAGCGCGGTTTCGAGATCGCCATCTTCGATTTCGGCGCGCTCAAGCGTACGGCGCCAGAACTCGCGCTCGGCCTCGCTGCCACGGCGGAACGAGAGGACCACGGGAAGCGTGATCTTGCCCTCGCGGAAATCGTCGCCGACGTTCTTGCCGAGCTTGGCCGAGGTGCCGCCGTAATCAAGGGCGTCGTCGATGAGCTGGAAGGCGATGCCCAGATTCGCGCCATAGCTGCGGCAGGCCGCGATCTCGGCCTTGGTGCGATTGGCGAGAATGGGCGAGACCTCGCAGGCGGCGGCGAAGAGCGCGGCCGTCTTGGCGCGGATGACGTCGAGATATTCGTCTTCGGAGGTCTGCATGTTCTTGGCGGCGGCGAGCTGCATCACCTCGCCCTCGGCGATGACCGTGGCGGCGGTGGACAGAACGTCGAGACAAGGCAGGGAGCCGACTTCGACCATCATGCGGAAAGCCTGGCCGAGCAGAAAGTCGCCAACGAGCACGCTGGCCTCATTGCCCCAGAGCATCCGCGCGGCCTGTTTGCCACGGCGCATGTCGCTCTGGTCGACCACATCGTCATGAAGCAGCGTGGCGGTGTGCATGAACTCGACGGAGGCGGCGAGCTTGATATGGCCATCGCCCCGATAGCCGCACAGGCCAGCCATCGCGAGGGTGAGCATGGGCCGCAGCCGCTTGCCGCCCGAGGAGATCAGATGGTTCGCCACTTCGGGAATCATCGTCACATCCGAACCGGTGCGCGAGAGGATCACCTCATTGGCCTTCGACAGGTCAGGCGCGACCAGCCCCGAGAGGCTCGCAAGGCCGGGCTCCTTGCCCTTGTCTTCCAGAGAGATGACGACGCCCACCAGTAAAGCCCTCATGCTTGTGTCGCGGCGCAACTTACGAGCGCAAGCTGCGCTGGGCAAGTCTGGCGGACTTGCGAAGATGCAACGAACCTGCAAGCGTTACGGACGCGCCCACCCTTCGGATTAAAGATCAAGCTATTGAAAGGTTTTATGAAAGAGCTCCTGCGCACCAATGATGTCGTGCTGATTTCTCTCGTGGAGGCCATCTTCCAAGAGGGGGGTGTGCGCTTTTTCGTAGCAGATTCCCATATGAGCGCGCTGGAAGGCTCCACCGGATTCCTGCCACGCAGGGTTCTGGTGGACGAAAGCCAGCTCTTGGAAGCCCGCCGTCTGCTGACCGAGGCCGGGCTGGAGCATGAATTGCGGGACACGCCGTGAGCGACCTCATCAAGGAGAGTGTCGAGGACGCCATTCTGGGCGGGCGCCTGCGCCTTCGGCAGCCCACGCGAGGCCACAGGGCGGGCACTGACGCGGTCCTGCTGGCGGCCTCGATAGGCCTGACCGAGGGCGTTCTGTGCGATGCGGGCGCCGGGGTGGGCGCGCTTGGGCTCGCGGCGGCGCTATGTCGCCCTGCCTTGCAGGTGACGTTGATCGAGCGCGACCCCTTCACCGCAGACCTCGCCCGCGCCAACGCCGCCCTGAATGGGCTCACCGACCGGGTGCGCGTGGTCGAGGCGGATCTGACGCGAGCCAGCGCCCGGCGCGCTGCAGGGCTCGGCGATGGCTTTGCTGATTGCGTGGCCACCAATCCACCCTGGCTCACGCCGGGCCGCGCCCGTGTCTCCCCCGACGCGCGCCGCGCGGCAGCCCATGCCCATGAAGACGGCGGCGGAGGTCTGGAAGCCTGGATGCGCGCAGTCGCCGCCATGACGCGCCCTGGGGGGCGGCTAGCGCTCATCCACCGGGCCGATCATCTCATGGAGGTTCTGACCGCCTGCGAAGGCCGCTTCGGCGCGTTGAGCGTGCTGGCGATCCATCCCCGATCAGGCGAGGCGGCGCATCGCATCATCATTCGCGGCGTCAAAGGCAGCCGCGCGCCGTTGCGCATCCTGCGCCCGCTCATCCTGCACGAAAGCGAGGGCTTCACGCCACTGGCGGAAGCCCTGCACCGGGGCGAGGCTGTTCTGGCTGAGGATTGAACATCAATCCTTGGGAGCTCCGTCGAGAACCTTCAGGTCGGCCTTTTCCACTGAAGCCGCGGCCAGTCGAGCGATCAGGTCCTTGGGGGTTTCGTAGATCTCCTTGAAGATCTCCTGCATCTCCTGCCCGGACATGGGATTGACCTCCTGATCGCTCTTTTCGGCTTCCAGCAGAAGATCCTTGTCCTTCATCGACTCATCGAAAGCCTTGCGCAGCGTAGCGATGCGATCGGCGGGCACGCCTTCAGCCGCGAAAATCGGGCGGCCGAGTTCGAACGGCGTGAACTGCACTTTGAGGAGACGTTTCAGATCTTCCGTTTCAGCAAGATCGATCGCGAGCGGAACGTCAGGCAGATCCCTGTGCTTGCGAAGACCCATTTGGAACAACATCACGTAATCGCCGCTTTCGATCCATTCCTTGTAATTGGGCTTGAGGCTGGTCCACGACACAGTGCCACGGCCATCGACTTCGCCCCGGGCCATGGCGAGGTTCATTTCGCTGGCGCCGGGGAAGCCTGCGATGACCTTGAACTTCATGCCCATGAGATTGCGCAGCACATAGGGCACGACGACGCTTTCCGTGCCGACGCCCGTGCCCGCGACGATCGTGTCGCGATTGCGCAGATCCTTCCAGCTTTTGATTCCGGTGCGCTTGTGCACGATGGCGAGGCTGGTGTCGGAATTGACGCTGCCGATCCAGTTCAGGGTGCGCGGATCAAATTTCGCCTTCACGTCCTGGCCCAACAGGGGCTCGAAAGGCACGCCACGCTGGGGCGCGCCCAGATGCAGGCCGTCGCGCGGCGCGGCGTTGGCGACCTGGTTCGTCATCACGAGACCGCCTGCGCCGGGCATGTTGCGCACCACGACCAAAGGATTGCCGGGGATATATTTGCCGATGTGGCGGCTGAGAAGGCGGGCGTTCATATCGTAGCCGCCGCCCGCTGACAGGCCGACATAGATGGTCAGGGTCTTGCCCTTAAAGAACTCGGCTGGCGCCTGCGCTGCGGCGGGGCCAGCCAGCGCAAGGGTGAGGGCCACGGCTGTAATTGAGCTCTTCAATGAACATCTCCTCCGCATATGTTGCGCAGAACATGTCCCATGATGCGGCCGTAGGGAAGGGAACAACCGCCAACCCTCAGAAATGTGATGATCAGCCGCAGGCCCGATGGAGGCGGCCTCACAAAAAACCGGCCCACGAAGGGCCGGCAAGGGCGGGAGGAAACGCCTCGGGGGAGATAGATTCCCCAGACGCACCATACAGATAACTTGCCGCCCCTGAACGGCGCCTGAGCAGGCCGTTCATCTGGCGTTCATCTTCGCAACTAGCCCCGTCCTTGCCCGTTGACCGGCGCAGCCCGCGCCAATAGGTTGCGCGCCATGCAATCAGGGCTGTCCCAAGGGCTTCCAATGTCGCCATCGCTTGATCCCGCAAGGTCTTTTCAGGGCCTGATCCTGACCCTCCAGCGCTTCTGGGCGGAACAGGGCTGCGTCATTCTCCAGCCCTATGACATGGAAGTGGGCGCAGGAACCTTCCACCCTGCCACCACCCTGCGCTCGCTGGGCAGCAAGCCCTGGAAAGCCGCCTATGTGCAGCCCTCGCGCCGTCCCAAGGACGGGCGCTATGGCGAGAACCCCAACCGGCTGCAGCATTACTATCAGTTTCAAGTGATCCTGAAGCCCTCCCCACCCGACCTGCAGGATCTCTACCTGCGCTCGCTCGCCGCAATCGGCGTCGACGCCGCTCTGCACGACATCCGATTCGTCGAAGACGACTGGGAAAGCCCGACGCTCGGCGCCTGGGGCCTTGGCTGGGAATGCTGGTGCGATGGCATGGAAGTCAGCCAGTTCACCTATTTCCAGCAGGTCGCGGGCATCGAATGCGCCCCGGTTTCAGGCGAGCTGACCTATGGGCTCGAGCGCCTCGCCATGTATGTGCAGGGCGTCGAGAACGTCTACGACCTCAACTTCAACGGCCTCGATGGCGAGGACCGGATCTCCTATGGCGACGTGTTCCTGCAGGCCGAAAAGGAATATTCGCGCCATAACTTCGAACATGCCGACACGGACGCGCTGTTCCGCCAGTTCCGCGAGGCGGAGGCCGAATGTCGCGCGCTGCTGGAAAAAGGCGACAAGGGCGACCGCCACGAGATGGTCCTGCCCGCCTATGACCAGTGCATCAAAGCGTCGCACCGATTCAACCTGCTGGATGCGCGCGGGGTGATATCCGTCACCGAACGGCAGAGCTATATTCTGCGCGTGCGCGAACTGGCGAAAGCTTGCGGCGCGGCCTGGCTCAAGACCGAGGCGGGCGGCGCGGCCTAAGCGCCCATTGTTGAGGTTCTGGCTGGACAAATCCGGCGCAGCCAGAACAATAGGCACGAAGCCGGGCAAATCAGCAGGCTGCTCCAAGGAGGAACAATGTCCGAAAAGCTCACCCACCCCGTCGCCGCCCAGAAGGCCCCCTACGCCATCGACGTCGAGGCCGGCAAGACCTACGCCTGGTGCGCTTGCGGCCTCTCCCAGAAGCAGCCCTTCTGCGACGGCGCCCACAAGGCCGGCAGCACACTCAC
>CANGOK010000253.1 GCA_947455285.1 Beijerinckiaceae bacterium
TATCATCCGGAGGCCCGCGAGGAATGGGATAAAACGCGCAAGCTCACCTTCGACCCACGCACCACCGCGATCGGCCGGTTCCTTCGCCGAACGAGCCTCGATGAACTCCCGCAACTAATCAATGTGCTGATCGGCGATATGAGTCTTGTCGGACCGCGGCCCGTAACAACGCCCGAGCTCGCCTTCTATGGGGATAAGATCGAGCTTTACAGCTCGGTGCGCCCTGGCATCACCGGTCTATGGCAAATCAGCGGACGCAATGACGTTTCCTATGAGGAGCGCGTCGCACTCGACGCTCGCTATGTCAGGGAACAGAGCTTCTGGGGCGATATCAGCATTCTGCTGCGCACGCCCCGTGTCGTCCTGGCGCGCACCGGTGCGCGATAACCTACCGCAAATCATTTAAGCGAGGTGCATGGTGAAGACCGTTAGCACACTTATGTCCACTTACGCCGCCGAAAAGGACTCCAATCTGGCGCAGGCGCTCGAAAGCGTTTTCTCTCAAACGCGTCCACCTGAGCAGCTCGTTCTCGTAATTGATGGTCCAATCCCGCCTGCCCAGGAATTCGTCATCCGGAGATATTGCAACGACCCGCGCGTGATGGAAATCACGGTTCTTTACCTCCCCGACCAATCCGGCCTCGCCGCCGCCATGAACGCAGGACTGACCGCTTGCGCCGGCGACTACATCATGCGGATGGACTCCGATGACATCTGCACGCCGGACCGGCTCGAAATTCAGATGCGCTACGCCCTCGCAAATCCCGACGTTGATGTGATCTCGTCATGGAGCGAGGAATTTTTCGTCGATGGCGGATCGTCACGTATCAAAGCCTCCTCGGTGGAGCACGAGCATGTCACATCAGCCCTACGCTGGCGCAACATCCTCGTTCACCCCACCATACTTGCGAAGCGATCCGCCTTGCGCGACGTGGGCGGCTACCGAAGCAAATTCGGCCAGCTTGAGGATTACGATCTTTTCGTACGTATGGCGACGGAAGGCTTTCGTTTTCATGTCATTCCCAAGACGCTCGTTCGGGTCCGCTCAAGCATCGCGCAATCAGCTCGTAGGGGTGGCTGGCGCTATGGGCTGAAGGAAGTGGCCTTTCGGTGGGAATGCAAAAAGCTCGGTTTTCTGCGGCTCCACCAATTCGCCGCAACAACGAGCCTCTACCTCGTCTTTCGCCTTGCATCGGGCGCCGTCCGCAAGCGTCTTTACTCCCTCGTCAGAGCTTGAGCTGCTGTGGCCCTGAAAGGAAGAACTGTGAACGATCACGCGAAATTATCAGCCACAAGATGGGCTTTTTGGGCAGCGCCCAGCGAAGGTGCGCGCGGCAACAATATAAGTTTGGCAAAGCGTGAGCGGCTCATCCGATTCATTGCGGGGTTTGGTGCTGTTCTTGCGACGTCACTAATTATCTGGCCCATCTTGCCCCGCCGTTACGAAGCCTCTGCTTCGGTGATCTTACATGCTTCGGAACAAGACGACGCCCAATCGGGCATCAAGCAAGGCATTCTTGATGACGGGGCCATCCAGTCTGAAATGGACCGCATGTCTTCACCCCTGCTGATCGATCAAGCAATCATTCGTCTCGGACTTGCCAAAGACGCCGCCTTCAGCGGGCCTTCCATAATTTCTCGCATAGTGTCGAGCATTATTCCTGGCTTGCCGTCTGCGGAACCCGACCTTGCAAAAATACGCGACACCTTGCGTGAGCGCATCTCAGTGATACGAGAACGACGTTCCTATACATTGAAACTATCGATATGGGACCGCGACGCCACCCGAGCAGCCGTTATCGCCAACGCATTGGTGGACGCCTATATTGAAGATCAAATCAGTCGTAAACGCGACGCAATGGAAGCGCTCAAGCTCCGACTTGAGCAAAGAGCCGATTTGCTGCGCTCAAGCCATCAGAATGCTTTGGAAGCCCTGCGCACATTTATGTCGCAAACCGGCATAAGCGATAAAGGCGACGGCACGGAGCTTCAAAATCAATTAACCACACTCAGTGCTGAATTTGCGCAGTCACGCGCAAGAGCAATCGAAGCCAAGGCTCGCTTTGAAGGACTCGCCCGCTTGCAGCGGCTCGGCGACCTGCTCAACGCGCCCGAGGTCGTATCCTCACCTTCAGTTCAGAAGGCGCGCGAGATGTATGCTGCGGCCAAGGCAAAGCCCGCCGCCCTCGCCGCCGAAGCGGCGAACTTGCTATTGCAAGTCGAAGAGGAAGCGCAACGCGTCGTGCACGCCGCCGATCAGGAAGCCGCGACCTGGCGGGCGCGCGAAGACATGTTGCGTAATGAGGTCGCAAGCGTTCGCAGCGAAATGGTTCGACGTCGCATCGACGAACTGAGACTTGACGAATTGCGTCGCGACGCCGTGTCCGATGAAACGGCCCTCACGGATGCTCTCGCCAAACTCAAGGCGCAATTCGGACGCACGAAAGCGATCCAGCCCGACGCCGACCTTGTCGCCCGCGCTGAGGCTCCCCGTAAGGCAGCCTTCCCCAACCTTGCTCTCGCGGCCATGGGAACCTTGATGCTGGCGGGCCTCGCTGGATTCCTCGCATCCTCACCATCGGGATCGTTCCAGCGGCTGATCGCCGCCATTCGACGCCTATGGGCCGAGGCATGCAACGGAATGACGCCTGGAGCCCGCACATGACTGAACTGACGCTCACCACTTCGCCAGCAGATCAAACCAGCGCCACAGCCGCACGCGAAGTGACGTCATTGCGGGTATTGTTCTGGCATTGGGGCCGCGGCGGCGCCGGCTCGAAATATACGTTTGAACTCGTTCGCGCCGCCTCATCCTGCCATGGGATCGAGCCCTTCGTATCGGCTGTCGAGAATTGCGAATTAGCCGGATTGATAAATGACATGCCCATGTCGCCGCCGATGTGCGAAATACAAACCTTCGTAGGCGACAAAGGTACGATGTCCGGCAAGCTGGCCGCAGTCCGGGGCCTTACCGGCCTGCTGCGGATCCGACGCCAGTTCGAAGCATATATAAGAGAGCACAGAATCGACGTGGTCATCTGCACCATGCTCTCGATATGGGATATTGCGGTCCTGCCTGTCATGCGGCGATTAGGAACGCCCTTCGTGCTCGTCATGCATGACGCCAACCCGCACCCAGGCGACAGCTACCCATTCCGTCGGCTCGCGATGCGGCAGGAAATCGCAGCTGCGGACGGCGTCGTCGTCCTAACCGAACACGTGCGTCAGCAAGCCATCCAACATCATGACGTGCGAGAAGACCGAATGTGGACCATTCCACATGGATCTTTCGAGTTCGGCGCGCAGGAGCTGCGCAGCCTACCGCGAAACCGCCCTCCTCGCCTGCTCTTCTTCGGACGCATCCTCGCCTACAAGGGACTCGGCTTGCTGCTAGACGCCTATCGCGAGCTGCGCCGCGAGGGCGTGCGCGTGGAACTCGACATCATGGGATCAGGCGACATAGGCCCCTATACTGCAAAGCTCGCAGGCCTTGATGGCGTACGCCTCACCAATCGCTGGCTTGATGACGGAGAGATCGGCCCCGCGCTCGCCAATACCGAGATCATGGTGTTGCCATATGTTGAGGCGAGTCAATCAGGGGTCGCAGCAGCAGCGGCCGCTGCGGGCATACCCTCAGTGGCGACTCCTGTCGGTGGCCTTGTTGAACAAGTACGGCATGAAGAGACTGGGCTGATCGCAGATGAGGTGACCGCGTCGAGCCTGGCAATGGCGATAAGGCGTCTGCTCGACTGCCCTGCCCTTTATGAAAAATGCTCGCTAGGCGCGCTTAACCATGCGCGTGAAGATTTGGGCTGGGACACGATCGCCTCTCGAATGATGGATGCTGCACGTGAAGTCGTCCGCCGCAGTCGGACCAAGGGAACGGCTTGATGGCGTCGCAAGAACAGATCAAACGGCACGATGACCGTTTGCGGCATCCAGCGCTCGCATGGATGGAAAGCCCTCTCGCCTTCAGCGCGCTCGTTCCTATACTCACCCTTGCGGGGGCGGGCACAACCTTGCTCGCGCCGATACTGCTCGATCCCGTCGCCTTTGGAGCCTTTGCGCTACTCTCAACCTTGTTTCAATATATGGCGGCGGCCGACCTTGGCCTGTCGCAACTTGCAGACCGCTCCGCCGCGGTTGGCGCCGGCAACGCGGCAGCGATCCTACGCGTGCGCTGGCGCATGGCGCTTGTCATCGCGGCGATTGGCGCTCCGGCGGCGGCCGCAATCGCCTGGTGGTCAGGATCGCTTCCTATCGCCGCGACGGGACTTGCGGTTCTCGCAGGCGCTGCCTTCATGGCTGGCAACGGCCCGGTTTCGATACATCGCGCCGCTTCGCGCATCGGGCGCTTCACCCTGGCCGCGCTCGTTCTGCAGTTCGGCATGACCTTGCCGCGTCTAGCGGGACTAAGCCTTGGCGACGTGACCGGCTGTTTCGCAGCGCTCGCAATCTGGTATGTGGCTGTAGCCCTGATCCTTGCCAGACCACCGCAGCGAAGACCGGAAAACATCGGCGCAATGCTGGCCCAGTCCCTGCCGCTCTTCGCCTTCTACGGCGCATGGCTGCTCTTTATCTCGGCGAACCGCTGGATCTCGTGGGCGATA
>CANGOK010000254.1 GCA_947455285.1 Beijerinckiaceae bacterium
AGGAGGCATGGATCACCGCGCCCTCGCCCACGCTCACGCCGGGACCGAAGAAGACGTTGGGCTCGATGACGACATCGCGCGAAAGCTGGGTGTCGAAGGCGAGAAACACGGTCTGGGGCGCGATCATGGTCACGCCCGCACGCATGGCGGCCTCGCGCAGGCGGGCCTGCATGGCGGCCTCGGCGGCGGCGAGCTGGACTCGGTCATTGACGCCCATCACCTCGTCTTCGGGGGCGAGGACGACCACGGCCCGCTGGCCGGCGGCGCGGGCCAGCGCCACGACGTCGGTGAGGTAGAACTCCTTCTGGGCGTTGTCATTCCCCACCTGCTCAAGCAGGGCGAGGGCCTGCGCCCCGGCGATCGCCATGACGCCGGCGTTGCAGAGCGTGACTTCGCGCTCGGCCGGTGTCGCGTCCTTGTGTTCGCGGATGGCGGTCAGCTCGTCACCCTCGCGCAGCAGGCGGCCATAACCGGTGGGATCGCGGGCTTCAAAACCAAGCACGGCGACGCAGGCGCCATCGGCAAGAGCGGCGCGCATCGCGGCGTAAGTCTGGGGCTGGATCAGAGGCGTGTCGGCGAAGACCACCAGCAATTCCCCGCAACCCTGCGCCAGCGCCTCGCGGGCGCGCAGGGCGGCATGGGCGGTTCCAAGCCGGTCGCGCTGCTCGAAAACCTGCACATTCGGGGCGAGACGGCGCGCCTCGGCGGTCACATCCGCGCGATCAGGCCCCACCACGACCGCCAGCCGGTCGGCGCCCGCCTCCGCCACGCCCGCCAGCACATGGGCCAGCATGGAGCGCCCGGCGACCTCGTGCAAAACCTTGGGGCGGGCCGATTTCATGCGTGTTCCCTCGCCTGCGGCGAGAACCACGGCAAGGCAATGGGCGCTGGAAGAGGGCGAATTTGTCATGCTGATGTCGTCTCTAAGGTCTTAACTGGATTGCTGTAAACGATGCGTCCAGCCCCGTCAGCAAAAAGCCGGATCCCTCTTTGGGTGAAATTGCCCCTCGCGGGGCGGCGATTTTGCAGTATACAGGAGCGCGCGTTCCCTTGCGCAGTGCTTGTGCGTAACCTTTTCCGGACCGTTGATGTTCGAGCGTCGTAGCGTTTTGAAGTATGGGTTGGCGGGCCTCGTGAGCCTTTCGCCAATCGCTGTCGACTCGCAAACATCGACGCAGCCCCCTGCCCCGGCCCCTTCACCACCTCCTGCCGAACCGCTCAAAGCGACGCAAGACCCGCAGGCTTTCGACCCCGCCAGCGTCGTCGAGGCCGCCCGCGCCCTCTCCAAAAAGCCCTACAAGGCCCCCGCCGCGGATCTGCCGGAGCCGTTCGCTTCGCTCACCCATGAGCAATATGCGGCCATTCGCAATCAGCCGGGAGCAGCGCTCTGGGCGAATGAAAGCACGGGCTACGCCATCGAGCCGCTGCACCGTGGCTCCGTCTACTCGACGCCGGTCAGCATCGATGTCATCGAGAACGGCGCGCAACGGCGCCTCGCCTATAACCCCGCCGATTTCACATTCGGGCAACTCAAGCCGCCGACCGACGGCAAAGACCTCGGCTTTTCGGGCTTCAGGGTGCTGCGCCTGCGCGAGGGCCAGCCGCCTGTCGAGGTCGCGAGCTTTCAAGGGGCCAGCTTCTTCCGGGCGCTGGCCAGCGGTCAGAACTATGGCGCGACGGCGAGGGGCCTGTCGATCCGCACCGCCGACCCCAAGGGGGAGGAGTTCCCCCTGTTCCGCGCCGTCTGGATCGAAAAGCCGACGCTGGCGTCCGACGCGCTGGTGATCCATGGGCTTTTGGATTCAGAAAGCGTGTCAGGAGCCTATCGCTTCACCCTGCGCGCAGGCGAAGCCACGATCATCGACACCGAATGCACGCTCTTCCCCCGCGTGAACCTTGACCATGTCGGCGTCGCCACCATGACCGCGACCCATGTTTCGGGCACGCTCGACCGGCGGCGCAGCGACGATATTCGCCCGGGCATCTATGACGTGGCGGGTCTCGCCATGCTCAATGGCAAGGACGAGTGGCTCTGGCGCCCCGTCTCCAATCGCGAGACCCTGCAACTCTCCGCATTCGTGGACGAAAATCCCCGCGGCTTCGGCTTTCTGCAGCGCGACCGCGAGTTCGGCCGGTTCCTTGACGACGATAACCATTGGGAGCGTCGCCCCTCGCTTTGGATCGAACCCATCGGCGATTGGGGTCAGGGCAATGTGACCTTGGTCGAAATTCCCTCCGAATCCGAAGTGAACCAGAACATCATCGCTTATTGGCGTCCGCGCGCTGTGATGATTGCGGGCGCTGAAGTCAATTTCGCCTATCGCCAGCTTTGGTGTTGGACGCCGCCCGACCGGCCTTCTGAAGCCACCGTCACCCTGTCGCGTGGCGGACGACCTGCAGGCGCCCCGGCGAACACACGCCGTCGCCGTTTTATGGTCGATTTTAATGGCGATATCGTCGCCGACCAACAGAGGAGCGCGGAGATCTCTCCGCAGATCGTCGCCTCGCCGGGAACCGTCTCATCAGTGCGGACCTTCATCAACCGCGACCGAAAGACCTATCGCGTCGCATTCGACGTGGATCCGGGCAATGAGGCCCTGAGCGAGTTACGGCTTCAGCTGGAGGTGCAAGGCAAAGCTGTAAGCGAAAGCTGGATGTATCGATGGACGCCGTAACCGATCAGCAGAAGGATCATGCGCCGGTCGATATCGATCATTGCATGCCTGCGGCGGCGCTGCTGCCCATGCCCACCCAATCGCTTCGTAAGTTTGAGGCCCATGAGCGACGCAAGCGGCTCGCGCCCTATTTGTGGAGCATGCCCTGGGCCTCGCGCCTCTTCGTCTTCGGCGGCGGCTTCGCCCTCACCGCCTATGGCGCGACCGAGATGTATGGCGTCATCAACATCGGCGCCATCACGACCCTGAAATGGGCGTTGCTCATTCTCTTCGTCGCCAACTTTTCATGGATCGCCATCGCCTTCACCAGCGGCCTTCTGGGTTTTGGCTGGCTGTTGTCGAAAGGCGGCGCAAGGCCGCCGATACCGCAGACGCTAAAGGCGCGCACCGCCATCGTCATGCCGATCTATAACGAAGCGCCCTCACGCGTCTTCAGCGCCATGCAGGCGATTTATGAAGAGGTGGAGGCGACCGGCCTCGGCGCGCATTTCGATTGGTTCTTTCTCGCAGATACGACCAATCCCGACATATGGATCGCCGAAGAGCGCGCCTTCATCGCCATGCGCAAGCGCCTCGGGCCGCAAGCGCGGATCTATTATCGGCGGCGCCCCAAGAACACGAGCCGCAAGGCTGGCAATATCGGCGATTTCGTCACCACATGGGGCGGCGCCTATGAACATATGCTGGTGCTCGACGCTGACAGCCTGATGACGGCCGAGGCCATTCTGGGCCTCACCGGCGCCATGGAGGCGGACCCGGACGCTGGCATCATTCAGTCCCTGCCGCTCATCATCAACCGCAACACCATGTTCGCCCGCGTGCAGCAATTCGCGGCGCGCATTTATGGGCCGGTGATCGCGGCAGGGCTTGCGGTCTGGTCGGGGCGTGACGGCAATTACTGGGGCCACAACGCCATCATCCGCACCAAGGCTTTCGCCGACCATTGCGGGATGCCGGACCTGCGCGGACGCCCGCCCTTCGGCGGCCATATCCTGAGCCATGACTTCGTCGAGGCGGCGCTGATAAGGCGCGCTGGCTATGCGGTCTATATGTTGCCGACGCTCGGCGGCAGCTACGAGGAAAGCCCGCCTTCGCTCATCGACCTTGCGGCCCGTGACCGGCGCTGGTGCCAAGGCAATCTCCAGCACATGCGCGTCATCGGCTCCAAGGGGCTGAAGCTCGCGACGCGCCAGCATTTCGCCACGGGCATCATGAGCTATCTGGCCTCCCCGCTCTGGATGGCGCAGCTCATCGTCGGCATCGTGTTGGTTTTCCAATCGGCCTATATCAGGCCGGAATATTTCACCAACGAGTTCCGCCTGTTTCCCGCATGGCCGCGCTTTGACTCCGAGCGCGCGCTGGCTTTGTTCGGGCTGACCATGGCGGTGCTGCTTGCGCCAAAGCTCATGGGCCTTCTCATCGCCCTCTTCGACAAGGCGACCCGCGAGGCCAGCGGCGGCGGGGCGCGCCTCGTCGGCTCTGCGCTGGTGGAAACGCTGATGTCCGCGCTCTTCGCGCCCGTGATGATGGTGATCCAGACGGGCTCTGTCGTGCAGATCGTCTTTGGCCGCGACACAGGCTGGAATCCGCAGCGGCGTGACGACGGCTCCATCCCCTTCTCCAGCATCGTGAGCCGTCATCGCTCACATGTGATGCTGGGCTTCGTAACATTGATCGCGGGCCTCCTGATCTCGCCTTCGTTGGTGGCGTGGATGTCGCCGACGATCGCAGGGCTCATTCTCGCGATCTTTTTGTCGTGGGGCAGCGGCATGCTCTCGCTGGGCCTAAGCCTCAAGCGCATGGGCCTCTTGCTGACGCCCGAAGAGACGACGCCCCCGCCCGTCGCTCTGCGCTCCAACGCCCTAGCTGATGAACTCGGCAGCGTAGGTATTGATGAGGCGGATGGCTTTCTCGCCATTCAT
>CANGOK010000255.1 GCA_947455285.1 Beijerinckiaceae bacterium
AGCTGGATCAGCGACCAGGCATGGGGCGCGCGCTCTTTCTGATAGGTGGCGAGCAGGGCGGGGCCGAAATCGCCCTTGATCACGCCCGCGAGTTTCCACGCGAGGTTATGCGCGTCGCGCACACCGCTGTTCATGCCTTGCCCTGCGAAGGGCGGCGTCAGATGCGCGGCGTCGCCCGCAAGAAACACGCGGCCCGTATTCCATTTGTCGACCATGCGCGCGTGGAACGTATAGACCTGACGGCGCACCACTGCGGCGTCCGCATCGGGGCCGGAAGCGGCGAGCAATTGGCGCACGAATTCGGGCGCCTCGACGGCGCTCTCTTCTTCGCCGTCGCGCAGCATGAATTCATAGCGCCGCGTGCCCGCAGGGCCGGGCAGGCAGATATAGGCGCGCTCAGGATCGCAGCCGACGCGGGTCTGGCGCATGCGCTCATTGGTTTCAGCGAGATCGACTATGAGCCAACGCTCGCGATAGGTGGAGCCCTTAAGCTCGGCGCCGATGGATCGGCGCGTGGCGCTGCGGGCGCCGTCGCAGCCAGCAAGGTAACGCACGCGAATGTCGCGTGGCACGGCGCCGCCTTCGATGATGCGCAGGGTGACGCCCTCGTGGTCCTCGGTGAAGCTCTCGCAATTGACGCCGAACAGCGTCGTGACATGCGGGAAGCGCGCGAGGGCCTTGCGCAGGGTGGCTTCAAACTTCGGCTGCTGAAAGGCGCTGCGGCGGGGATAGCCATATTCGCGGTCGCGCGGCTCCACCTTGGCGAAGCACACGCCCTTGGGCGTGAAGTAGTGGGCGCCGTAGTCCAGCGCCACATCCTCGATCACCGCATCGACCGCGCCCAAAGCCTGCATGGTGCGCAGGCATTCGTCGTCGATGGAGACGGCGCGCGGCGCCTGTACGGTGGTCTCGTTGCGCTCGATCAGCACCGTGCGCACGCCCATGACGCCGAGCAGATTGGCTAGGGTCAGACCCGTGGGGCCGGAGCCCAGAATCGCAACGTCATAATCCACCGGCGCCCTCCGCAACTGTCCCAGGAAACGTCACATTTAGCGGACTCGGTGATTCTGTCAATCGTTTTCTCAAAAAATGAGAATATCGAAATTTGGTCGCAAAAAAGGGCCGGGGCGGGAGCCTCGACCCTGACGGTTCCGCAGAAGCGGGGGCTTCAGTGCAGGCTGACGGTTTGCAGCTTGTGCTCCCATGCGTTGGCCACGGCGGCTTCGCGGGAGTCTGTCAGCATGATGGGGTCGCCCTCGGCGCTCAGCAGCGCGAAGAGCTGCAAGCCCGCTGGGATGCCCTGCACTTGCGGGAAGAGCTTGCGTGCGTCTTCCGAGAGCAGGGGTTTCACATAGGCGATCACGCCGTCGCCCATATGGGCGAGCTGCTCCACGGTGACGGGCGCGTCCGTGAGGCCCTTCGTCAGCTTGGATTCGTCGATCATCATCTACTCCTCTCGCAGTCCCCTTGGGGGCCCTGCAGTTGGGTGCGGACGAAGGATCAGTCCCGCACCGAAATGTCGATCTTCCGGATCATCTTCTCCGGCTCAGGCCGGGCGAGATCCACCGAAAGCAGTCCATTGGTCAGGTCCGCGCCGAGCACCTGCATGCCATCGGCGAGGAGGAAGCTGCGCTGGAACTGCCGCGCGGCGATGCCGCGATGCAGATACTGGCGCTCCTTGTCGTCCTGCTGGCGCCCGCGGATGATGAGCTGGTTCTCCTCCACGGTGATGTCGAGCTGGTCGCGGGTGAAGCCCGCCACAGCCAGCGTGATGCGCAGCCGCTCCGGCAGCGTCTCGGCTCGGGCCAGGCGCTCGATATTGTAGGGCGGGTATCCGTCGGAGGTGGTCCGGCTGACCCGGTCGAGCGCCCGCTCGATATCGTCGAACCCCAGCAGAAAGGGGGAGTTCAGGTTTGGTATTCGCGTCATTCGAAGCCCCCTTCAGGCACTTCGTCACTCAGGCCCCGGATGGGCGCCCCGGCTCATCGCCGCAAATTCCATATGGTTTGGCGCAGGCCCGCCTTCAAGAGGGCGTCGACATGGCCACGAGCTGGTCAATTGGCGAAATGGAGGATGGCTTCGGGCGTCGGTTCCATCTCGCGCGCCGGCCATCCGAGGTTTATCATGTGTGTCGGGGGCGGAGTATGGAGTATCGGCCATGCGAGTGCAGCCCTATCTGGTGTTCGACGGGCGATGCGAAGAGGCGCTGACCTTCTATCAGAAGGCGCTGGGCGCGGAGATCCTGAGCCTCATGCGGTTCAGGGACAGTCCCATCCCTGAGGCGCTGGACGCGCGGCCGTTCCACAACGGCGAAAAGATCATGAATTCCAGCTTCAGGCTGGGGGATTCCCTGCTGATGGCCTCCGATGGCTCTTGCAGCGGCAATCCCGAGTTCAAGGGAATCTCTCTTTCCATCAACGTGCCAGAAGTGGGTGAGGCCAACCGGATCTTCGCGGCGTTGGCCGAGGGCGGCGAAGTGCTGGTGCCGATGACGGAAACCTTCTTCGCCCAATGCTTTGGCATTGTCGCGGACCGGTTCGGGGTCTCGTGGCTGGTGCTTGCGGCGCCGGTGGCGGGGGTGTGAAGAGGCTAAAACTGAGGCATTGAGCGATATTATCGCTTAATCGTTTCGCATGATTTGCGATATATCGCTAATGAAAACCATCGTCTTCACTAAGCAAGCGGCTAAAGACTTGGATGCGCTTTCTGGCGACGACAGGGATTTCGTGACGACAGGTTTGACCGAATATGCCGTAAGCGGTCGCGGAGACGTCAGGGCGCTAGCAGGTCGTGAAGGCTATCGGCTTCGGATTGGGGCTTATCGCGTCATCTTCGACGAAGACGCCACCACGATTCTGGCGATCTACGTGGGCCGTAGGCAGACGGCGACCTACAAACGGAACGGAGAGGGCGTCATGGTCGACATCGCACCGAAATTCATCGAGGCGGACGGAGCTGAGCTCGTGCTGCTGACCCGCGCCGAATTCGACAAGCTCATCGCTCTTGCCGAAGAAGCCGAGGAAGATGCGGCGGATGTCGCCATTTATGATGCGCGGAAGGCCGAAATCGCAGCTGAAGAGCACAGTCACCTGCCAAAGGAGGTCTCTGCAATGCTTTTGCGCGGGGACCGTTTGATCAAGGCGCTCCGTAAGTGGCGCGGCGTCACCCAGACGGACCTCGCATTCAAGACTGGTCTGGCGCAGGGCTATCTGAGCGATCTTGAGTCTGGCCGCAGGACCGGGACGGATGAAACGCTCCGGTTGATCGCCGAAAAATTGGCGATCGACCCTTCCTGGCTCGTTTGAGCGTCTGCTTAGCTAAGGCAGGCCTTCGACAGCATCTGAAAGGCGCGGGCGCGGTGGGAGAGGGCGCGCGAGCCGTCGGCGGGGATGCCGTGTTTTTCGTCGGAGGTCATTTCGCCGAAGGTGCGCGTGTGACCCTCTGGCAGGAAGCAGGGGTCATAGCCAAAGCCCGCCGTCCCGCGCGGGGGATCGACGAGGACGCCGTCGATCCGGCCTTCGAATTCCTCTGAATGGCCATCGGGCCAGACGAGCGCCAGCGCCGAGATGAACCAGGCGCCACGCTGGTCAGGCGTCACGGCGCCTTTCGCCTTCACCTTTTCCTCCACCAGCGCCATGGCGGCGGTGAAGTCCTTGCTCTCACCGGCCCAGCGGGCCGAATAGATGCCCGGGTCGCCATCGAGCGCGGCGACGCAGAGGCCTGAGTCATCCGCCAGCGCGGGCAGATTCGCGGCCGTGGCTGCGGCGCGGGCCTTGATCAAGGCGTTTTCCATAAAGGTGACGCCGGTTTCTTCTGGCTCAGGCAAGCCAAGCTCGCCCGCCGAGACGCATTCGATCCCATAGGGCGCCATCAGCTCGCGCATTTCGCGCAGCTTGCCGCCGTTATGGGTGGCGATGACGAGACGGCCCGAAAGGCGGCGATGTCCGCTCATCCCGCGACAGCCGCCTTCTGGAGCGCGACGAGTTCGCCCACGCCCTTGCGGGCCAGCGCGAGCATGGTGTCGAGCTGCTCCTGCGAGAAGATCGCGCCCTCCGCCGTCGCCTGCACCTCGACGAGCCCCCCAGCCCCGGTGATGACGAAATTGGCGTCGGTCTCGGCGACCGAATCTTCCTGATAGTCGAGATCGAGAACGGCGACGCCCTTGCTGACGCCGCAGGAAATCGCGGCCACATGATCCTTCATGGGGATTTCCTTGATGATCGAGCGCTGGCGCATCCAGCGCAGGCAATCATAAAGCGCGACCCAGCCGCCGGTGATGGAGGCCGTGCGGGTGCCGCCATCGGCCTGCAACACATCGCAGTCGATGACGATCTGGCGCTCGCCGAGCTGCTGCAGATCGACCACGGCGCGCAGGCTCCGGCCAACGAGGCGCTGGATTTCCTGGGTGCGGCCAGACTGCTTTCCGGACGTCGATTCGCGGCGGGTGCGGGTGTTGGTGGCGCGCGGCAGCATGGCGTATTCCGCCGTCACCCAGCCACGGCCCTGTCCGCGCAGCCACTGCGGCGGCTTGTCTTCGAGCGAGGCCGTGCAGAGCACATGGGTCTCGCCGAATTTGATCAGGCAGGAGCCTTCA
>CANGOK010000256.1 GCA_947455285.1 Beijerinckiaceae bacterium
CCATGTTCGTTCCCCAATTCGATTATTCGTTATGTCATGGAGGATGGTGTCGGACGCGCCGGCTCAGAGCCAGTCGATGTCGTTAAATCCGCGCTCGATATAGCCGCCCTTGGAGTAGGACTCGCCTTCGTAGCCGAGGACCGACCAGACGTCGGGTTGGTTGTAGAGGCTCACGACGAGGCCGCCGCGTATGGTCTGGAAGAAGGGCGTCGTTTCGATCTTTCGCAAGAGTTTGACGCGCTCATCTTCCCACCCGAGCCCCAGATAGCCCTTTGCGCCAGCAGCCTTGTCGAGGGCCGCGACGCCGCCTTCGATGAGGGCCTTGTGCGCCGCGTCCTTGCCCGCCTTCTCATCATGGCCCTTGACGGCGATGGCGTAGAAACGGTCGGCGAAGCGATCGTGGGGGTAGATGTCGCGCGCAAGCTGGATAAGAGTCGTCATCGTCTGCGGCTTGAGCGCCTTCACATCGAGCGCCCATGCCTCGGCCGAATTCAGAAGCGCGCCCGCCGAGGTCACAGTGATGGCGCTTGCGAGCGTCACGCTGGAAGAGCGCTGCAAAAAGCTGCGCCGCGTTAGTTGCGGGGCGCGGCCGTGCGCGTGGTCATGGTGATGATCATGCGGATGAACGTGGCTCATATGTTTTCCCTCCTGATCTGTTGCGGCGCTTGATGCGCTCTGCACGGATTCCGATAATTGGTTCAGCGAAAACGACCGTGTTTCTGAAGGACTTCGATCTTGTAGCCGTCGGGGTCCTGCACGAAGAAAAAGCGCGCTATCAGTGCGCCGTCATGGTTGAATTCCACGATATTGCGCGGCTCGAAGCCGAGCGTCACGAAGCGCGCATGTTCAGCGTCAAGATCATCAACGACGACGGCGAGATGTCCGTAACCCGCGCCCAGATCATAAGGCGTGGTCTGGTCCTTGTTGATCGTGAGCTCAACCTCGAAATCAGCTTCTGCGTTGCGCAGATAAATGAGCGTGAAGGTCGGGAAATCGAGCCGGTCGGCGACAGTCAGACCGAGCGCCTGCTCATAAAATCGAACGGAACGCGCCTCCTCAAGCACGCGGATCATCGAGTGAATCGCCTTCGCCATAAGCCCTCTTTTGCCGAACTCTGCGCATTTGATGCGCGCATCCATTCAGACGCTTTATGGCGTCCGTTCGGGGCATGGTTAGGGCTTAATGGGTGGTCTGGGGTGTTATCTGGCTACTACTGCGCGCAAATCAGGTTCAGGCGGCTTTTTTATGCTCAGATTGTTTTGCGCGCTGATGCTGACGGGGCGCTTCCAGGCCGCGTTCGATGGCCACGAGGCAGACGCAACGCAGATGCGAGGTGAAGTTCGGCGCCTCGCCGCGCATGATCAGAATCTCACTATGTAGGGTGGAGACGAATTTCGGCACGGTGAGCCCTTCGCTCGCAGCGATAGATTCGAGCACGTTCCAGAACATCTTTTCAAGCCGCAGGCTGGTGCTTTGTCCGTTGAGCCGGATGGAGCGCGTCTCGAAGGCGTAGCTTTCCGGAGCCTGTGAAGCGAAGAAATGGCACATCGTCAGGTATCCCTCACGCCCCCGCATTTCTATTGCCTGCACGGAGGCGGCCAGAAACCCAGGTGATCGCGAAGGACAATCCCCAATTCTGCGGCGCTTGGCAATAGGGCTTTGGCTGGAATTTCGGGGCTTTTCTCCTCAGGGCAGCAAGGCTGCATATCTTTTGTCGATCAGCTTGCCCACATCGACATCGCCTTCAAGCAGGCCCTGAGCCTTGTACCAGTTGACCTGCCGAGCGATGTCCGGACCGTCGAGGCGAGCTTCGCGATCGACATAGCTGATGCCTGCGCGCAGCAGCTCTACGGGCTGGTCGAGATGTTTCGATAAGATGGCGAGGACGGTTTCGGAGGTCGGGCGATCATTGCGCTTCTCATCCGCCGTGATGAAAGCGCCGGCGTAATCGGCCATGCCCTTTTTATAGGCGCGCAGGAACTTGCGGACATCTTCGCCGCGTTCGTCCGCGACCTTCGCCGTCGTATAGGCCGCGCCAAGCTGCCATGGGCTTTCATCGCCCACCCAGCCAAGCAGCTTGCCCTGATTGTTGCGCGTCAGGGACAGGGCGAAAGTTGAGGGCATGACGCCTGCGTCGACCCGATTGCCCGCGATTGTCGCTACAATGTTCGGATTGGTCTTCAGTGTTTGCACATCGATCTTCGACATGGGCACGCCGTATTTGTCGGCCAGCAGTCCAACGCAATAATGTGGCGCTGAGCCAAGCGTCGACACCCCTACCGAACGACCGGCCATATCCTTGTAGCTGCGGAAGCCTTTTTCCCAAGCTTCGTTCGAAACGACGAACCCATTATTGGGAAAGCCTGCATTGTCGCGCCCCTGCGCGGCGATGATGCGCATGACGCCTTGCGCCGCGAGATTATAAAAACCCACGGCGAGGCTTGTCGCGCCGAAGTCGAGATCCCCGGCCGCCAGCGACACCGCCAAAGTCTGAGCGCTGTCGAATTTCACGATCTCCGCGTCGAGCCCTTCCGCTGCAAAATAGCCCCGCTCCAGCGCCAGATACATTGGCCCGGCGCCTGAGGTCGGCAAAACGCCGATGCGCGCTCTCGCCCGTTGCTGCGCCACAGCAGGCGACATGAGGGCTGGGCTCGCAAGGAAGGCTGCGCTTCCCTGCAACAGGCTGCGGCGGGCGATGACCATGGCGCTCCTCCTCTTCTGACGGATCTTGCCGTCCTTGTTTGCGCCATGATGGAGCTTCGCGGATCGCCGCGCAAGCCGGACCGTCGATGGACAGGACTGCGGTTCTGCGGCATCTGTGCGAAATCTGGGGGGAGGGAAATCGCATGAGCGTTGTCGCAGCTTATTTTTATCGCGATGGCCGACGGGTCGAGGCGGTTACGCTTGACGAGGTCATGCCCCGGGCCGTGGGCCACGGAGAATTCGTCTGGATTGGTCTGCTAGAGCCTTCAGAGGACGAGCTTCGCACCCTGCAAAGGAATTTCGGTCTGCATCCGCTGGCGGTCGAGGATGCGCTCAGGGCGCATCAATTGCCCAAGCTCGATATTTACGGTGACCAGCTCTTCGTCACCGTGCGGACGGCTCACCTTGAGGATGACAGCATCCTCTATGGCGAAACCTCCATTTTCGTTGGCGCCAATCACATCATCAGCGTTCGTCACGGGTCCACTCGCGGCCATACGGAGCTGCGCGCGCAGCTTGAGGCCTCGCCCAAGCTGCTCGCTCATGGCGTCGATTATGTCCTGCACGCCATCCTTGATTATGTGGTTGATGGATATCTGCCCATCGTCGAGACGATTGAAGATCAGGTTCTTGTCATGGAGCGCCGCGCGCTCGACGAATTCCTCACCCGTGAGGAAGTCACGCGCCTCTTCATGCTTCGCCATCAGCTCATCAAGTTTCAGCGTATTCTTGGGCCGACGCTGGAAATGGTGCGCAAGCTCGTCAATCTGGACCTGCCTTGCATCGATCATGAGACGCGGCCCTATTTCAACGATGTGCTCGACCACGTGCGGCGCGTGGAGAATATGGTCGCCAGCCTGCGGGACGTGCTGACCTCCGTCTTCGAAATCGGCACTCTGCTCGAACAGCAACGTCAGGGCGTCATCACCCGCCAGCTCGCCGCCTGGGCCGCCATTCTTGCGGTCCCAACCGCGATAGCGGGGGTCTATGGCATGAATTTCAAGAATATGCCGGAACTAGAACTGCAATATGGCTATCATACCGTAATCAGCGTCATCTTCATTCTCTGCGTCACGCTGTACTGGCGCTTCCGGCAGGCGAATTGGTTATGAAGGTTCTGTGACGGACGTGAATGGGGTAAGGTGCGTCCCATGTTCAAAGCGGGTTGAGTCTCATGTCGGATAAATTCAGGGTGATCGAAGGCGGCGGTGAGAAGCGCGACGTTGCGCATACGATGCTGGATCTGGGCCGTGAGGCGCGCCGCGCCGCCCGTGAACTCGCGCTCGCTCCGCCCGCGCGCAAGAACGCCGCGCTGAAGGTCGCGGCCGGGATTTTGCGCACCTCCGTCGCCGACGTGCTCGCCGCCAACGCCCGCGACATGGAAGCCGCCGCCGCCGCTGGCGCCAGCAAGGCCAATCTCGACCGTTTGTTGCTCAACGAGGCGCGCGTCGAGGCCATGGCCAAGGGGCTTGAGGATATTGCGGACCTTCCTGATCCCGTCGGTCGGGTTCTGGCCTCCTATGAGCGGCCCAATGGGCTGAAGATCGATCGCGTGGCGACGCCGCTCGGAGTCATCGGCGTGATCTATGAGAGCCGCCCCAATGTGACGGCGGATGCGGGCGCGCTTTGCCTGAAAGCCGGCAACGCCGCGATCCTGCGCGGTGGCTCCGACAGTTTCCATTCCTCGCGCATCATCCACGCCTGCCTCGTCGAAGGTCTGCGCACGGCGGGCTTGCCCGACGCCGCGATTTCGCTGGTCCCCACGCGCGACCGGGCGGCGGTCGGCGAAATGCTCAAGGGGCTTGGCGGCAATGTCGACGTCATCGTGCCGCGTGGCGGGCGCAGCCTTGTCGAGCGCGTGCAGGAAGATGCG
>CANGOK010000257.1 GCA_947455285.1 Beijerinckiaceae bacterium
GCGGCGGTGAGCGTATTCGACATGAGCATCGCGATCGTCATGGGACCGACGCCGCCCGGCACGGGTGTGATCGCGGCGGCGCGGGTCGCAGCGCCTGCGTAGTCCACATCCCCAACCAGCTTCGATTTCGGACGGCCCTGCGCATCCACGCCCTCGCCCGGCACGCGGTTGATGCCGACATCGACCACGATGGCGCCTTTGCGAACCCAGTCGCCAGGGATCATCTGCGGGCGGCCCACTGCGGCGACGAGGATGTCAGCGCGACCCACGACTTCGCGCAGATCATGGGTGCGCGAATGGGCGATGGTGACTGTGCAGCTGCGCGAGAGCAGAAGTTGCGCCATGGGCTTGCCGACGATGTTGGAGCGACCGACGACGACAGCCTCTTTGCCCGCAAGATCTACGCCGAGCGCCTTGGCGGCGCGCTCGATCAGGATCAGCGAGCCTGCGGGCGTGCAGGGCACGAGCGCGCGCTCGATGTCGCCCACAGCGAGCAGGCCTGCGTTCACGGGATGGAAGCCATCGACGTCCTTGGCCGGCGAAATGGTCTCAAGCACAACCGTGGAATCGATGTGCTTGGGCAGCGGCAGCTGCACCAGGATCCCATGGATCGCGGGATCAGCGTTCAGCGCCTCGACCAGCGCGATGAGATCAACCTGCGAGGTCGAGGCGGGCAGCGTGTGCTGCACGGAATGAAAGCCGCAGCTTTCAGCCGCCCTGCCCTTTGATTTCACATAGACCTGACTGGCCGGGTCTTCGCCCACCAGCACCACGGCGAGGCCCGGCTTTATCCCAAGCGCCGCGCTTTTCTGGGCGACTTCGGCCAGAACGCTTTCGGAAACAAGCTTGCCGTCGATGACGAGACCGCAACCGGGCGCGCCCTCACGCAGACCGAGGGCTGCAAGATCGGCGGGGGAGGCCTTGGACGTCATGGGGCTTGCTCCTTTTTCAAAGCGTTCTTCTGGCAGATGCGCGCCGAAGTCACAAGAACGCGTAGCGTACGCAATGGCGCCCTTCGGCGCCTGGCAGCAGGATGATCATCGAAGGCTTGTCGAAAAGGTCGCCCTCGAACCCTTCGGGGTCGCCATGCCCGGTCCAGCTTTCAAGGCACAGGAAGGGCGCGCCGGGGCGTGACCAGACGATGAGATGGGGGAAACCCTCCCATTCCATCCGCAATGTTCCGCCGGAGCCCTCAAACGAGAGCCCCCCGCTGACGACATCGAGAAAGCAAAGGGCCTCGCGGGCGAAGAGCGTGTCCACAAGCAGCAGATCCCTGCCCATGACAGGTACGGGCCGACGCCTATGCGAAAAGAGCCCGCCAGGCGCGATCTCCGGAACCTCGGGCCGCTCGGGCGCATCGAAGACGAGCCGGTGGTCAGCCTTGTCACCAGCCGCCAAGGGCCAGCGAAACCCCGGATGCAGGCCGAAGGCGTAGGGCATGGGCGCATCGCCGGGGTTGCAAATGAGGCCCACCACCTCCATGCCGGCGCCCGTCAGGCGATAGGTGACCTCAAGCGCGAAGGGGAACGGATAGAGCGCCAGCGTCGCCGGGGTTTGGGTGAGCCGCAGGGTGACATGGTCCGCCCCCTGCTCAACAACCTCAAACGGCTGGTCCTTGGCGAAACCGTGCAGACTGAGTGGATAGGTCTCGCCCGCCACCCGCGCCACGCCGCCGCGCGTCCAGCCGCAGACGGGAAATAGCACCGGCGCGGTACGGTCCCAGTGAACGCGATCGGGCGCCCAGAGCAATTCCCGGCCCGCGACCGACCAGCCCCGCCATTCGGCGCCATGGGTTGCTATGACGGCTCGCGCGCCGTCAGTTTGCAGCTCGATAAATTCCCTGTTCATGACGCCAGTTCAGCGGTCCGAGAGGCTCTGTCAACCGTAGAGGAATCCGATTAGGGTCGCCATTCCATTCTGGGGAGCAAACATGAGCCAAATGCCTGAAAATCCAGCCCGCCGCGCCTTCGTGACCGGCGCCGCCGTCGCCGCCGCCGGCGCGTCCATCGCCACCCCGGCCAAGGCGGCCGATCCCAAGTTCGTGGGCGAGGAGCATTGGGCGCAGAAGGGCGATGTGAAGCTCTACCTGTGGCGCAAGTACCTCGACGATGGCGTCGCCAACAAGCCGGTGTTCTTCATCGTCCATGGCTCGTCCTTCTCGGGACGGGGCGGCTATGACCTGCAGGTGCCGGGCAAGCCGAACTATTCCTTCATGGAGGAATTCGCCAAGCTCGGTTACGACGTCTGGGCGCTTGACCATGAGAACTACGGCAAATCTTCCCGCACGGCCGTGAACTCCAACATCATGACCGGCGTCGCCGACATCGAGGCCGCCATGCCGGTGGTGGAGAAGGTGACGGGGCAGAAGACCTTCAAATTCATGGGCCAGTCGTCAGGCGCGATCCGCGCGGGCGTCTTCACCATGCGCCACCCCGAGCGCGTGGAGCGACTGATCCTCGACGCCTTCACCTGGACGGGCGAAGGCGCGGTCGAGATCATGCGTCGTCGCGAACAGGTCGACAGCTATCGCTCCAATCCCAACCGCAAGATGGAGCTGGCGACCTTTATGGGCATCTTCACCCGCGACGATCCGACGACCTTTGAAAAGGAAGTTCCGGAAGCGCTGGCGGCCTATGAACTGGCGCTCGGCAACACCGCGCCCAGCGGCTCCTATCTCGACATGGCCATCAACATGCCCATGGTCGATCCTACGAAGATCCCCTGCCCCGTGCTGATCACCCGCGCCGAGACCGATGGCAACGCCACCGAGGCGGAGCTGATCGAGTTCTTCGGAAAGCTGCCCAGCAAGGACAAGCAGTTCGTGATGATGCGCGGCATCGCCCATGTGGCGGTTCTGGGCATCAACCGCCATCGCGTCTGGCACGCGATGCGCGAATTCCTGTCTATGCCCGGACTGCGGTAAGCATCTAAAATATCGAAAGAAACTAAATACACCCTCCCCTTGCGGGGAGGGTGTTCTTGTTCATTTCCCCCGTTTGGCCCGGCCCTGCACCAGACAAACCTCGTCCAGCATGGCGTCGATCAGTGTCATGGCGCGGCGGATCTGGGTTTCGTCCACGAGCTTTCCGTCAACGACCGACTTTTGCGTGCCGCCAATGGAGACCTCCCGCCCCGGCGCGATGCGCGAAAGGCAGGAGAGGAACATCTTGTGAAGATCAGCCTGCGCGCGAGCCCCGCCGAGCGGGCTTTCCGACGTGGTGATGATGGCGACGCCCTTGTTCACAAGCACTGAGGCGTAACCGGGGCGCGACACCCAGTCGATGGCGTTCTTGATGACGCCGGACATGCCGTGGTTGTATTCGGGCGAAACGACGATCATGCCGTCGCAATTTGCGATGGCGTCGCGCAGCGCCCGCACCGGCGTCGGGAGGTCAGCCTCAAGATCCTGATTGTACATGGGAATATCAGCGAGATCGCAAATCGTGACCTCCACGTCGGCAGGCGCCTTTTCCGCGAGCGTGCGCAGGATCGCCTTTGATACCGAAGCGCGGCGAATGCTGCCGGCGAGTCCCACAACCTTGAACATTCTAACCCCCTTGAATTGATGGGCGACCTATAGGGGGTCGTCCGGCAGAGGTCCAGCCCGGTTGCCCGCCCGCCGAAGCGCCCCTAAGCTGCGGAAAACGCCGGGAGGGATGTTCATGACGAACTCGATGCTGCGCACATTTTGCGCCGCGCTCAGCTTCTTCACGTCCAGCGCCGTCGCGAGTGCGCAGACGCCTCCATGGATGACGCCGGATCTACTCGCCGCCGCCAAGGCGGAGGGTTCAGTCACCATCTATTCCTCGGTCAACGAGGCGGAAGGGCTGCCGCTTTGGAAGCGCTTTGAGGAAGCGACCGGGATCAAGGTGACCTTCGTGCGGGCCTCCGACGTGGCGCTGAACGCCCGCATCGCCATCGAATATCGGGCGAAACAACAGAGTTGGGATCTCAGCATCACGACCGCCGTGAGCCAACTGCCGCGCGAGACGCTCTCCCAATACGATCCAACCGAAGCCGCTGCGCTCGAGCCTGCAGCCCGCGCCAAGGACCGTCGCTGGTACGCCTCTTCGGCCAATTACAACACGCCCGCCTTCAATACGAAGCTGGTCGCGGCCTCCGACTTGCCGAAAAGCTTCGAGGATTTCGCCAAGGCCGACAAATGGCGTGGCCGGGTCGCCATCGACGGGGCCGACATCCAATGGCTTTCCGCCATGTTCCAGCACTATGGAGAGGACAAGGCCCGCAAGCTGCTGCGCGACATCATCGCGGCGACGCAGCCGGTAGTCGTCGATGGCCATCTCGCGCTCGCCCGTGCGGTGGGCGCTGGCGAATATGCTCTCGCGATGAACAACTTCACCAACCTGACCTATAACGTCGCCTCTTCGGGCGCACCAACGGACATTTTCCCGCTCGATCCTGTAGCTGCATTCATGGTGCAGGTGGGCGTAAGCGCACAGGCGCCGCATCCCAGTGCCGCGCGCCTGGCCGCCAATTTCGCCATCAGTCAGGAAGCGCAGGCCTTTGGCGCCAAGTTCGGGCGCCTTCC
>CANGOK010000258.1 GCA_947455285.1 Beijerinckiaceae bacterium
ACCGTCAGCTTTTCAGGCTGCTTGAGCAGCCAGTCATGGACGGTGTCCTGCGTTTCGCCAGTCGCCGGAACATCCCACTGGGCGATTGATTGCAACTTCGCAAGCGCGTTGAGAGCCTGTTCCTCGCGGGCGGCGATGACGCCGACGAAATCGCCATTGCGCACGAGTTTGACGACGCCGGGCATTTTCTCGACTTCGGCTGCGTCGAGCTTCACGAGCTTGGCGCCATAGGCCGGCGGACGCAGCACACGGCCATGCAGCATGCCTTGCGGGCGCAGGTCTTGAATGAAGATGAGGTCGCCCGTGACCTTGGCGGGAATGTCGATGCGCGGAACATGCTTGCCCGCATAGCGGCGGGCCTCGCGCGGGCGGATCGGCGCCTTGCCGGTGGCGTTGATCTCAAGTTCGCGGCCCGAGACCAGCGACCAATAGGTGACGCTCGCGCCATTCGAAGCCTTCACGGTTCCGTCGGCGACCGTGAGGGTGGCTGCGTCTGCATTCAGTTTGGCGGCGGCCAGCGACACGAGGATCTGCCGCGCTTCAGCGGAGACCTGACGCACGGCGCTGCCGCAATAGGGCATCGAGAATGAGCCTGCCGTGACGCCTTCATCCGGCACGATCTGCGTGTCGCCCGAAGTGATGTCGAGGCGCTTGATGTCAATGTCGAGTTCATCGGCGCAAAGCTGCGAAATCGCGGTCAGGATGCCCTGTCCAAGCTCCACTTTGCCGACAAGCAGCCGCACGCGCCCATTGGCTTCAATGCGCAGCCAGGAAGAAATTTTGGGGTGTAGCTTCAGGTCGCCGGGCAGGTCCGGGCTTGCGGCCTGCTGCGCCAGGGTGTCGCCAGTGATGGAGAAGCCCAGCGCCAGCGCGCCAGAGCCAGCCAAAAGTGAGCGGCGGGTTGTTTCAATGGTCATGGCTCAGCCCTCCTGCGCGGCGCGAAGCACGGCGCGCACCATGCGGTTCTGCGCGCCGCAGCGGCAGAGGTGTCCATCGAGCGCGACGCGCACTTCGCGTTCCGTCGGCTTGGGATTCTGTGCGAGCAGGGCCTGCGCGCGCATGATGATCCCGTTGACGCAATAGCCGCACTGCATGGCCTGTTCATCGATGAATGCCTGCTGCAGCTTGCTCGGCTTGTCTGCGGAGCCCAGCCCCTCAAGCGTGGTGATTTCCTGTCCGGCCACAGATCCGATGGTGGACACGCACGAGCGCACCGGCTGCCCGTCCACTAACACCGTGCAGGAGCCGCATTGGGAAAGGCCGCAGCCGAATTTCGGACCGTTCAGGGCAAGATCGTTGCGCAGCGCATAGAGCAGGGGCGTATCTTCCGCGGCCTGCACATCATGCGTGCGGCCATTGACCTTCAATACGGGCATTCGCGTTCCTCCGGGTTGCGCGGAGGATGCGAAGCGCCATCGTCTTTGTCAATCGAGTGTCGCGAAACGAAAACGGCGGGGACCAGCCCCGCCGTTGATAACTTGATGCGCTGCGATCAGACCGGCTGGCCGATCGTCACCTTGAGGCTGCCGGCGCCTTCGATCGTGCCTTCCAGCACATCGCCGGGCTGGCAGGGGCCGACGCCCGCAGGGGTGCCGGTGAGGATCACGTCGCCCGGACGCAGGTGATAGAGCGTCGACAGGTGCGAGATGATCTCGGGCACGGACCAGATGAGATGGCCGAGGGTCGAGTCCTGCTTCGTCGCGCCGTTCTGGCGCATCTCGATGCGCTGGGCCTTGGGCTCGCCGAACTTGGCGGCGGGAACAACGGCGGAGATCGGAGCGGAGAACTCGATGTCCTTGCCGATATCCCACGGCAGCTGCTTGGCGCGCTTCATCAGCTGCAGGTCGCGGCGGGTCATGTCGAGGGCGCAGGCGTAGCCATAGACCTTGGACAGGGCCTCTTCCTTCGACACGCGGAAGGCGGGGGCGCCGATCACGACCGCGAGCTCGAACTCGTAGTGATAGTTCGTGGTGGCGGAAGCGTAGGGGATCGTCGAGCCGTCAGCCACGACAGCTTCCGGCGACTTTGTGAAGTAGAAGGGCTCGTCACGCTCGACCTGCTGGCCCATTTCCTTTGCGTGTTCTTCGTAATTGCGGCCCACGCAGAAGACGCGCTGAACGGGAATGCGGTCATCGCTGCCCGCGATGGCGAGGGTAGGCGCGGGGGCGGCGGGGAAGATCAATTTGGACATGAAGACCTGCTGGCTCGTTGGGCCGGGCGGACCCCGGCGATGGACGCGCAAGCCTAGTCATCGCAGGCGCGGAGTCAATCGCTTCGCGCCGTCGTGTTTGGTATGCTGAATGTACGGAGGAGAACCCATGCGCGCGCTCGGCCAGGACTATCGCAGCATCTTTTTGGACGAGGACGGGCTGGGGGTGATGATCATCGACCAGACGGCGCTCCCCCACGCCTTTGATACCCGCAGGCTCTCAAGCCTCGACGAGGCCGTCACCGCCATCGCGGACATGTGGGTGCGCGGCGCGCCGCTCATCGGCGTCACCGCAGCCTATGGCTTGGCTTTAGCCATGCAGGAGGACGATTCGGATGCGGCCTTGCACGAGGCCTGCGAAAGGCTCGCGGGCGCGCGCCCCACAGCCGTCAATCTCGCCTGGGCGGTCGAGGAGATGCACCGTCTGCTTGCGCCCCTTGCGCCCTTTGAACGCGCCAAAGCCGCCTATGCCGCCGCTTCCGTGATTGCGGAGGAGGACGTCGTCAACAACGCCGCCATCGGCGATCACGGCCTTGCGCTCATCAAGGAGATCGCGGCGCGCAAGGGCGGCGTCGTCAACATCATGACCCATTGCAACGCGGGCTGGCTTGCGACGGTCGATTGGGGCACGGCCACCGCGCCCATCTACAAGGCCCATGAAGCCGGGATCGAGTTGCATGTGTGGGTGAGCGAGACGCGCCCGCGCAATCAGGGCGCCTTCCTCACCGCTTGGGAGCTTGGCCAGCATGGCGTGCCTCATACACTTATCGTGGACAATAGCGCGGGCCATCTGATGCAATTGGGCGAAGTCGATTTTGTGATCGTGGGCGCTGACCGCATCACCGCCAGTGGCGACGCCTGCAACAAGATCGGCACCTATCTGAAGGCGCTCGCCGCCCATGACAATGGCGTACCCTTTTATGTGGCTGCCCCTTCGTCCTCGATCGATTTCGCGCTGAATGAAGGCCGCGACATTCCGATTGAAACACGCAGCGACCGCGAAGTGACGCATATGACCGGCCGAACGGAGGCGGGCGAACTGGCGAGCGTCAGCATTTCCCCTGAAGGAACCGCCGCGCTGAACTACGGCTTCGACGTGACGCCTGCTCGGCTGGTGAGTGGGCTAATTACGGAGCGCGGGGTGATTGAAGCGACGAAGGAGGCGCTGGCGGAGGCGTTTCCAGAGCGGGTGGTGCGGTGACGAGCCGCGAGGCGATAGCCCTTTCGATCAATCCGTACCAAGCCTCTCAAGCAGCGCTGACACGACCCGCTTGAGTTCCGGAACCAGATCGACTGCTATTCGCCAAACCCGCCCATGATCAATTGCTGCATATCCGTGGATCAATATATTTCTGAAGCCGATGATCTCACGAAGGTTCGGCATTTCTTTCGCTAAGTCAGGCGCTGCCTTTGAGAAACGATTTAAGGCCTCGCCAATGATTTCGAACTGCCTTTCCACGGCGGATCGAACCAGAGCGCTATCTGCATATGAAGTTGAGTTCATGCCGTCGGTAAATTGCTGGATAGCTGTGACTGCTTGTTGCACATCCCAAAGAAATGCTTTGGCGTCACGCTCCATAAATCACCTTTCGAGACTGATTAATGGACTCTTGTATGAAAGGATTCTTGACGCTCGCCGCCTCAACAAGATCGACGTGTCGGCCTAATAAAGATTCAAGCTCTTCGGCAAGTCCAAAAAATTGCCTGAGAGGCGACATGGAGGGCTCTTGGTTGAACTCGACCAAGAAATCCATGTCGCTCGTCTGAGGGTTGAAATCATATTCCCGCGCAGCCGATCCAAACAGCTCCAGACGTGCTACGCCGTACTCGCGACAGAGAGCCGCCAAGGCTTCGCTCTTGCTCACGAGATCCGGGTGCATCTGCTTCATCCCTGCTGCAGGGCTACAATTTAGGACGGAAAATCCGAAAAGTCGAGGTTTCAGGCGCCGCTACAGCGTCCCAATCGGCCGCCACTCGAACTCTTCCATGATCCGCTTCTGTAAGCCATCGCGCACGGCGCCATAGGCGGCGAGGATCGCTTCGCGCGAGCCGTGCACGGCGGTGGGGTCGATGGTGGGCCAATAAACGACTTCGGCCGCCAGCGTGCGGGTGAATTCCAGCGCCTTGTGGTGCGCTTCGGGCGAGAGGGTGATGATGAGGTCGAAGCTCGCGTCTTCCAGATCCTCAAAGGTCTGCGGCTTGTGCTTGGATATGTTGATGCCAAGCTCATCCATCGAGGCTACAGCGAAGCCGTCGAGCTCTCCGCTGCGCACGCCTGCGGAGGCGAAATAGATCTGGCGTCCGAAGAAGTGCTTCGCCAGCGCCTC
>CANGOK010000259.1 GCA_947455285.1 Beijerinckiaceae bacterium
GCCGGCCTGACAATGCTCAACGGTGCGGCTGGTGAGCTTGAGATAGATGTTCTTGTACTGCGCGATCGCCCAGAGGCTATCGGCCGCCGCATAGGGAGCGCCATCGTTGATGACCGGGCGGGCGAGATGATCGAGCAGGAAGTTCGTCCCGGGGAAGGCTTTCACGATTTTGAGCAACAGCGGGATGCCCTCGGCGGTCATCTGCATGGCGATGGGGAGATTTAGCTTGCCAGCCTTCTCCCAGACCGGCCAGGCTCGCTCGTCGTCAAGCCAGGTCTGCTGGCCCGGCATGGTGGACCCCGTGGTGAAGACGCGCATTCCGGTCATGCCGAGCGAGACCCAATGGTCCATCTGCTCGAGAGCCTTGGGGTCCAGCGGATCGATGGAGAACACGCCCGTGAAACGGGTGGGCGCATATTTGAGGGATTCAGCGAGATAGGACGAGTTGTGGCCATAGGCGGTCGAGGCCTGCACCACAGCGGCCTTGGCGACGCCCGCCTCGTCCATGGCGGCGATCAATTGCTCGGGCGTAGTGGGGCGCTCGGATGACCAGTCAGACTGTTTGCCGCCGATGGGAGCAAGCGGCCAAGTCGCACGGTCCGGGGAAACCACATGGCAGTGTACGTCAATGATCATAGGTGTCGTCCCAGTCGCCATGGCATCCTCCTGCTGGCTTTTTCTGCGGGCCAGCGCTTCCCGTGCGCCGGATATTAGCGTCTGGAAGCCACTGCCCCCTATTCAATCAGCATTGATGGGTATAAATTTTTCCTAAATTCAAATCAGAACCGATGCGCCACCACGACTCCATTCCCAGTTTTCGTCGGCTGCGAGCCTTCCAAGCCGCCGCCAGGACGAACTCCCTGTCTGCGGCGGCGCAGGCCCTGCGCCTGAGCCAGCCCGCCCTGACCCATTCGATCGCGCAGCTTGAAGGAGAGCTGGGCGCGCGCCTGTTCGAACGTGGGCCAGAAGGCGCCTTCCTCAACCAGGCAGGCGTCATCTTTCACAAGCGGACCGAACGTTTCTTTGATCAAACGCGCGGCGCGCTCGCAGGCGCCAGCGGTCGCAGCCTCGACATTGCGGCGATAGACTCGCAGGTCGCGAAGCTCGCCAGCGCGCAGGTGCGCAGCCTGCTCGCCATCTGGCGATCAGGGTCATTTCGGGCCGCTGCGCGCGATCTGGGACTGGCGGAGCCGAGCCTCCAGCGCCCGGCGCGCGACCTCGAACAGATCATCGGCGCGCCACTCTATCGGCGATCCGCCGTTGGATTGACGGTCAACGAAGCGGGCGGCGAACTCGCCCGAAGACTGGCGCTGGCGATCGGCGAAATTCATGCGGGCGCCGAGGAGATCGACGCTGCGTCGGACGCTCGGGCCAGCCTGCGCGTCGGCGTTCTTGCGCTGGCGCCGCGTTTCCTGCTCGCCAAAGCCACCAACAGCACGCTCGCGAACGGCGGCGCGCAACGGATCGAGGTGGTCGAAGGCCCATATGAACGGATCGCACGCGATCTCCACGATGGCGCGCTCGACCTCGTTTTTGGCGCGCTGCGGGCGCCGCCGCCCTTTCCCGATCTCGTCGAAGAGCCTCTGTTCGAGGATCCCTACACCATCGTTTGCAGACGGGGACACCCACTGACGGGCCTCAGCGAGGCGACCCCGGCGGATCTCGCGCCATTCGATTGGGTGCATCCAAGCCCCGGCCTGCCAAGGCGGGCCGCGCTCGACCGCATGACCACCGACTGGAGCCTTGATGCGGATGTCCGTTTTGAGACCAGTTGCCTGGCGACGATCACATCGCTGCTGTCGGAGAGCGATCGGCTATCCATTCTCTCGCGCTGGCAGGTCGAACTCGACCACCGCCTCGCCCGCGTGAATCATCCGCCGATCCCTCACAAGCCACGCAACGTTGGTCTGACGCGACGCAGCAACTGGCTGCCAACGCCCTTTCAGGACATGTTCCTGAACCATTTCCGGGCAGAAGCGCGCATGATCACGTCCCTGCCCGGCCCTTTTTGAGCGACCGTTACACCTTCAACTTCAGCAACTTATCCGCATTGCCATGGGCGATCTTCGCGCGGTCGGCGGGCGACAGCGACAGTTTGTCGAGGAAGGCGCGCGCGACCTTGTTGGAACTGAAGGGATAATCGACCGAGAACATGATGCGGTCGGCGCCAAAGGTCTGCATGAGCATGAGGAAAGACGGCAGGCTATAGAAGCCACTCGTCGTCACATGCACCTGATCGAGGATCGTCTGAGCGGGGTGGCGCTGGAGGAATTTCGGCACGGAGCCCGAGAAGCTCTCCTCGAAACGCTCCAGCATCGCAGGCAGGCCCTCGCCCTGATGGCCGATGATGACCTGCAGCTTGGGATGCTTGTCGAGGGCGCCCGACAGCGCGAGGCGCACGACATGCACCGCCGTCTCCGCGTGCCACCCATAGCCCGCACGGGCGAAGATTGTGGGCAGCGGCCCCTTCAGCCCGCCATAATAGGCGTCCCGCACGACCTGCGGGGGAATGCCGGGATGGATGTAGATCGGCACGTCCAGAGCTTCGGCGCGCGCAAGAATTGGCTCGAACATGGGATCGTCGAGAAACTTGCCATCGGTCGTTCCATTGACCATGCAGCCGTGGAAACCGAGCTTGGTCACGCAGCGCTCCAACTCGTCGGCGGCCGCTTCCGGCGCGGTGAGCGGCAGATGAGCGAAGCCGGCGTAACGGTCGGGACGTAGGGCGATCTGGGCGGCCAGCGCGTCATTCATCTCGCGCGCAAAGGCCGGGCCTTCGGACGGCGGCAAGAGGTCCGCACCGGGGCCGGACGGACCCATGACTTGCAGGCTGATGCCGGATTCGTCGAGAGACTGGAGGCGCTTGTCGCCGAAATCCTTCAGCCGGTCGTCAACTTCCGGGCGAGCCGAGGGCGCATCCGGCGGAGGATAGCCGCGCTTGATCACGAGGGAGGGATCAATCCGACCCTGAAGCTCGGGAAATGTGAAATGCTCTTCAAGGGCGACGATGCGCATGTTTCCACCTTCGTTTTTTCATCGGCTGATCCACAGGGGACCCTCGTACGAAAGTAGACCATCATCGCAATGGACTCCATGTCGACGGCGACCGGATGATTTTGACCAATAGGGCTTTGCGCCTATAAGGCCGCAGTAGTTGTATAATTCAAGTGAAAGCGCGGGGCAGATGAGACACGAGGCTGATGTGGTGATCGTAGGCGGCGGCCCCGTCGGCATGGGCCTCGCCATCGAGCTTGGACAGCGCGGCGTGACCTGCATGGTCATTGAGCGCCACCAAACGCCCCAGCCGATCCCCAAGGGCCAGAACCTGACACAGCGCACCATGGAGCATTTCCATGTCTGGGGCGTGGAAGAGGCGGTGCGGGCGGCCTCCCCGATCCCGGTGGAGTTCGGCATTGGCGGGCTGACCGCCTATGGCACGCTGCTCGGCTCCTATAACTACGATTGGTATCAGCGCGTCATCGTGCGGCCCTTCTATTTCCGCGACAACGAACGCTTGCCTCAATACGACACAGAAGCCGCGCTGCGCGCGCGGGTGGCGGAATTGCCTGAGGTGACCGCGCTTTACGGCTGGACGGCGCAGGATGTGACGCAAGATGAGGCGGGCGTGACAGTGACCATCGCGTCCGCCGCCGGCGAGGCGCGCACGGTGCGGGCGAAATATGCTGTGGGCTGCGATGGCGCCCGTTCTCTAGTGCGCGAAAAAGCGGGACTGACCCAGACCTCCGACGATCACGAGACCCGCATGGCGCTTCTCGTGTTCCGCTCAAAAGAGCTGAACAAGCTGCTGGCCCATTTCAAGGGCAAGTCATTCTTCAACGTGCTGCATCCCGAGCTTGATGGCTACTGGCGCTTCTTCGGCCGCGTGGATACCGGCGAGACCTGGTTCTTCCATGCGCCCGTGCCTGCGGGGACGACTCGTGAGAACTTCGATTTTCACGCCTATCTCAAAGATGTTGTTGGCGCGCCCTTCGATTGCGAATTCCAGCACATCGGCTTCTGGGACCTGCGCGTGGCGGTGGCTGACAGCTATGGCGCGGGCCGCCTGTTCATCGCGGGCGACGCCGCCCACAGCCATCCCCCATATGGCGGCTATGGCGTGAACACGGGGCTTGAAGACGCCCGCAACCTTGGTTGGAAACTGGCAGCGACCCTGCAGGGTTGGGCGGGCCGGTGCCTTCTCGAAAGCTATAGCGATGAACGTCAGCCGGTGTTCGCATCGACGGCGCGCGACTTCATCGTGAATTTCATCGAGGCCGACCGCGCCTTCCTGCGCACCCACGACCCCGCGCGGGACAAAGCCGATTTCGAACAGGCCTGGTCCGCACGCGCTTCGGGCGTGAGCGATGAAATCCACAGTTTCGAGCCCAATTACGAGGGTTCGCCCCTCGTTGTGGGTTCGGCAGGCGGCCGGACCAGCGCCGTGGGCGACCACAGCTTCAAGGCGCGGGCCGGACATCACCTCGCGCCACAGCTTCTGTCGAGCGGACGCAATGTGTTCGA
>CANGOK010000260.1 GCA_947455285.1 Beijerinckiaceae bacterium
CGCTGGCCGGCAACCGGCAGGGACCAAAACTTCTGAACCAGTTCAATTGGTCGACCCTTGCGCAAATGAAGACGCCGACTTTGTTGCTTTATGGTGGCGCGGATCTCGCCGCG
Source organism: Beijerinckiaceae bacterium (assembly GCA_947455285.1). GTDB lineage: Bacteria > Pseudomonadota > Alphaproteobacteria > Rhizobiales > Beijerinckiaceae > Terripilifer. The sequence continues at coordinate 114 of CANGOK010000260.1, forward strand.
CCAGCAACAATTGGGCGCATTGTGGCGCGTCATCTTACCAATCGGGAACTTGTCGTCGTTCCTGAGGCTGGCCATTCGATCTACTGGGAGCAGCCGGAGGTCTTTAACAAGTTGGTGCTGGGGTTCCTCGCGACGGCGTGACGTTCGCTCAGCTAGGCGTCGGCCAGTCCAATCGCTCAAGGATCGAACGACCCATGACCCAGTCGAGGTCATCCTGAGACATGAATTTCAGCTCTTCGGTGAAATGCGTCACGCGCTGACGATAGTTGGCCTTGGCGAATGAGTTCGTGACATCCGTGCCCCAATGGCAGCGACGCGGACCATAGGCTTCGAAAAGGCGCTGGATATAGGGGTTCACATCGTTGAACGGATAGGCTTCTTTCGAAAGCAGCGGTGAGGCGGAGAGCTTCACCGAAACATTGGGATATTTCGCCAGGGCCGCAGTCGCGGCGATCGCTTGCGGCACTTCATTTTTGGCGACGGCGTCGGAGGTGACGCCCATATGATCGACGATCAGGCGCAATTGCGGATGGCGCTCGGCGATCGATCCGAACAGCGCGGTTTGGCCGCTCGTCAGGAACATCACGGGCACGCCCGCCTTTTCCGCTGCAGGCCAGAACCAGTCTGCCGAGCCGTCGGTCAGCCAAGGCGCTTCGACGGGACCGATATTGAGCCGCACGCCGAGCACTGCGGGTTGCTGTCGCCATCCCGGCAGGCGCTTGGCCTCATTCGGGTCGTTGAGCTGGATGCGTCCCATGGTGGCGAAGCGTCCGGGATAGCGTCGTGCGGCCTCTTGCCCATAGTCGACGCGCATCCCCTCCAGCGTCGGCGGCACGATGACAAGGCGATCCACGCCGCCTTCGTCGAGCAGCGGCAGCACCCGTTCGATGGTCATGGGCTCGGGCAGTTGCGCGCGCGTGCCCGGCGCCCAGGGGCGATCAGGCGTGTCCGCCTTCCAAAGGTGGATTTGCGAATCCACGATGATGCGCTTCTTCGGCGCGGCCGGGCTTTGCGCGAAGGCGGAGCCTGCTAGCGGCAGGGCGAGGCCCGCGCCAATCGAAGTCTGCAGAAAATGGCGACGTGTCAGCATATGTGATCCTCCCCTTGCGCGGTTATTCGCCGCTTTTCCTGGCTCCGCCTGCGACCTCTTGCAGGTCTTGCTTTCTTGGCTGAATGACGTCTTTCACCCGCGCCTTGAGATCTGCGGGCGCTTCGATCAACTCCCTGATGATCTGCGCCAGCTGCGCGCCGGTCATGGGGCTGATCTCCGCCCGTTCTTTCTCGGCTTCCTTGATGAAGACCGGATCCTTCAATGTGGCGTCGAAGGCGCGGCGAAGGGCCTCCACGCGTTCGGGCGGCACGCCGGGCGTCGTCGTGATCGGGCGGCCCACGGCGACGGCCTTGGACATGAAGTCAAGGATCGCCTGATCTTCCGGCGAGCGCCCCATTTCGCGCAGCAGCGGCACATGGGGCAGGGCGGGGTCTTTCTGCAAACCAACCTGGAGGAGGGGGGTGATCAGTTTGTCGGTCACAAAATGGGGCGAGACTGAATAGTAACTCGCCCATGTGTTGGTGCCACGACCCTCGACTTCGCCGCGCTGCATGGCCATGTCGACATCGTGTCCATCCGGGTAGCCGAAGACGATCTTCAGCTTGGCGCCGAGCACATTGTTGTAGAAGGCGGTCAATTGCTGCGAGATGGAGCCGGCTTGCGTCGTGCCGATGGTGGTGACGCGATTGCGCGCATCGTTGAAGGTCTTGGTCGGCGATGTGTGCCAGACCGCGAGGATCTGGTTCGAATCGCTCATGTTGCCGACCCAGTTGAATTCCCGCAGATCCGCGGTGAATGATGGGTTGAGCCCGAGCGCCTGATCCACGGCCAGTCCCTGGCTGACGATGGCCAGCACTGTTCCGTCTTTGGGCGCAGCCTTCGCCACGAAATTCGCCGAAACGATTCCCCCGCCGCCGGGCATATTGACCGGCATGACCCTTGGGTTGCCCGGAATATTGCGGCCAATATGGCGCGCGAGAAGTCGAGCATACGAATCATAACCGCCGCCGCCAGCCTGCGAGCGAATGACCATCTGCACGGTCTTGCCGCGATAGAAGTCTTCGATGGGCTCGGCTACGGCAGGAAGCGTTGGTGAGAAGGCTGCGATAAAGGCGACGCCTTTCCTAGCGTAATAAGTCTTTTTGCGGCGATGCGTGGCGCTTGCGTCGCAACGTCCGGTCGATGAAGACACGGCCTACCCCCCAAGATGGCCGGTGTGTCCCGGCTTCCTGCGCAATATAGGATGCCTCGGAGGTAAAAAGAAAGCGGGGGGACGCGCGCACGTCGCGTCGGCGCAAGCGAGCGCTCTTGGCGTTCTGGAAGATATTTGCTGAGAGCCGCCGCGGCGTCTGGAAGAAAGTGGCTCCCCGAGCTGGACTCGAACCAGCGACCATTCGATTAACAGTCGAATGCTCTACCAACTGAGCTATCGGGGAACACCGCCGAGGCGTGAGGGGCTTTTAGCAACTCACGCCGCGATTGCAAAGGGATTTGTTGGCCCCGATGAATTTTTCAACCGATAGGGTCGGAAAATGTCCAAATGTGCAGGTTCGTCTTGCCGGGGAGGTTGTTTCCTTGCTAAGAGGCACTCGCTTCGGGCCGTGGCCCGCAGAGGCCTCGTGGCGGAGTGGCTACGCAGAGGACTGCAAATCCTTGCACCCCGGTTCGATTCCGGGCGAGGCCTCCATTCCCTTTCAGAATCACGAATCAAATGGCCGCCGAATGGCGGCTTTTTTGGTTTGTCCGTTCGCTAGAACATCGCCAAGGGCGGGTTTCGTTTCCTTAAATCGGTGTTTTGTAATCAAAAATACAATATTTTTTCCTAAAAACGTTCTTCTTCTATTGACGCCCCAGTCTTTTTGCCCGCAATTTCACCATGATGTTTTGACCTTTCATTTCTCGGAACGCCTTGTTCTCAAAGGTGCTTCTTCCTCGCTCGCAGAATGGATTTTTCACGTGACGATCATTCTTTCGATCAAGGTTCAGGATGGCGTAGTCTTGGCCAGCGATAGCTCGGTGTTGCATCGTGGGCATCTCTACACGAACGCCGACAAGAACATTCAGTTGGCGAAGGGGCTGCCGATTGGCGTGCTGATCAGCGGCGATGGCGCCGTCGGCACGCGCGCCCTTACCTCCGTCATGCAAGATTTCAGCATCAGGGCTGCTTTGCGGGGCAATGCCTGCTTTATCGACAAGGAGGCCTATACGCTCAAGGAGGTCTGCTGGAAGTTGCAGTCCTTCTTGCTCGAGGCTTCGCAGGCTAGTCTGTCGCCGATTCGTAGCGCATTGATTCTTAGCGGCTATTCGGCAGGCGCCGTTCTGCCCGAGACCTGGTCGGTTCGGCTCGACGGCATGGAGCGAATCGATCCCGAGCTCGTCTGGGGCGAGGATGAATATGGTCTGAGCTGGGAAGGGCAGGCTGGCTGCATCACTCGTTTGCTTCGCGATTTACCGCACAGAGGTTTCAACGAGGCGGATGCTCAATTGGCCGAAGTGTCTCTGTTTAATCAGGGTGAAGACGATTCTCCCTCCGACCGCACCGACAGCCCCATGCTGGTGACGCCGGGCATGCCGCTCATCGACGCTGTGGAGGTCGCCCGCTTCCTCATGGATACTTCACTTGCTTTCGAGAAGCTGCGGGCGGACCGGCAGCTCAAGACCATCGGCGGACCGGTCGATCTCGCCATCATCACCCGTCACGATGGTTTCCGCTGGGTTCAGCGCAAGCGCATTCCCACGTTGCGCCGCAAGTCGTCTGGCTTCCGGGTCGACCTCAACCGCCGCGCCAATTTCAGGACGGCGTTAATCTGATGATCCGGCAGGGGTCGCCAGTCTTGGCGGCCTCCGCGCGCGGCGGGCGCACCACGAGGCAGTGAGAGCGCGCCAGCACACGCAGCATGGAAGAGTCCTGCCGCCCGAAGGGTGTCGCGACTGGCAGGCCGTGGCCTTCCTCAAGCGTAGCGCGCAGATAGTCTTCGCGGGAATCATTAGCCGCGAGATCGCAGCCCAGCACCGCGGCTTCGCTTTGATCCGCCCCGGCCTGCGGATCTCCCGCCAGCGCTCGGATGAGCGGAACGAGAAAAAGCACGCCGCAGACGATGGCGGAGACCGGATTGCCGGGCAGGCCAAGAATACGCATATCGCCGATGCGCCCATGCATGAGCGGCTTGCCCGGCCGCATGGCGATCTTCCAGAACCCAAGCTCCATGCCTTCGTTGGCGAGCGCCGTCTGGACGAGGTCGTGGTCGCCGACCGAAGCGCCGCCCAAAGTCACCAGCACATCGGCGCCAGCGTCACGCGCGGCGCGGATGCCCGCTTCGATGGCGGCGAATGTGTCGCCTGCGATGCCAAGGTC
>CANGOK010000261.1 GCA_947455285.1 Beijerinckiaceae bacterium
GCCCAATGGTCGAGCGCATCGGTGATCTTGTCAGCGAAGGAGCCAAGCGGCTTGGCGGCGCGCACCAGCATCGAGCCATCAGCGCGCTCCTCAAGCGTTGCCTCAAGACCGCCAAGATCAACGTCGCGAAAGTCTGCCGTCATCGTTTCCCCCGCGCGCTGCGCTTAATCCTGTTTGTTGTGCGTGATCTTCGCGGCGCGCTTCTCAAGGAAGTCGCGCAGGCGCTGCTGGGCCTCCGGCGTCGTCTCGGCGATAGCGGCCATCAGGGACTCCGTGAAGTAGCCGGCAGACGGATTGCTCTCCGCGATCTGTGGCAGGGCGTGCAGCACGGCGAAATTCGTCATCAGCGCATTGCCAGCGGCCTTCTTCGCCAACTCCATAGCCTTGGCGAGGCCAGCGCCATTCTCAACGAGATATTGGCTGACGCCAAAAGTATGACCTTCTTCGGCGGAGAGGGTGCGGCCAGTCAGCATCATGTCCTGCACCAGCGGAACGCCGATGAGGCGGGGAATGCGCACGGAGCCGCCGCCGCCTAGGAAAATGCCACGCTGTCCCTCAGGAAGCGCGTAGTAAGCCGACTTTTCGGCGATGCGCACGTGGGTCGAAGCGGCAAGCTCAAGACCTCCACCGACGACGGCGCCATGCAACACGCTGAAGACCGGCACGCGGGCGAACTGGATCTCCTGAAAAGCGCGATGCCACATCTGTGAGTGGAGAATGCCGCGATGCACGTCAGGCTCACCGGCGACTTCACCGAGATCAAGGCCCGCGCTGAAATGAGCGCCTTCGCCATGGAGCACAATGGCGCGCACATCTTCATCCAGCTCGGAGAAGAAGCGACGCAGGCCCTTCACCGTCTCATCGTCGAGCGCGTTGCGCTTTTCGGCGCGCGACAAGCGTAAGATGGCGACGGCGCCATCGCGCGACGCATGAAGGGTTGCGGGGAGGTTGAGGTCCGACATGAGTTTTCCCTTCAGGATGCCTGGATTTCGTGACGGCCGCCAAGGCCGAGATAACTTTCGATCACGCGCGGATCGGCTGCGAGATCGCTCGCCTTGCCGTGCATGGTGATTTCGCCAAGCTCCATGACATAGGCGTAATCAGCGACCTGCAAAGCCGCGCGCGCATTTTGTTCGACAAGCAGGATCGAGACGCCCGCCTGCCGCAATTCAACGATGATCTGGAAAATGTCCTTCACGATGCGCGGCGCCAGGCCAAGGCTTGGCTCATCGAGCATGAGAAGCGCAGGCTTGCTCATCAGCGCGCGGCCCATGGCGAGCATCTGGCGTTCCCCGCCCGAAAGCGTGCCCGCAAGCTGCGTGCGCCGTTCGAGCAAGCGGGGGAAACGCGCAAAGACCTGCTGCAAGCCTTCAGCGACAGCGCCGCCGCCAAGGCGATAGGCGCCGAGCCGCAGGTTATCTTCCACGCTCATGGTTGAGAAGAGCTCGCGTTTTTCGGGCACCAGGCATAGGCCTGCGTCGACGCGCGCCTCGATCTCTTGCGAGCCGATGTCATCGCCCCCAAAGCGCAGCGCGCCCGTCGCGGATTTCACGCCCATGATGGCGTTGAGCAACGTGGTCTTGCCCGCGCCATTGGCGCCGATCACCGTGACGATTGAGCCACGATCAAGCTGCAGCGAGACGCCGCGCACCGCCTCGACTTTGTCATAGGATGCGCTGACATTTGCGAGTTCGAGAATAGGTCCGCTCATTCGACGCCTCCAAGATAGGCTTCGAGGACGACCGGATTGGCGCTGATGTTGGCGGGGGTTCCCTCTGCGATCTTTTCGCCGAAATCGAGCACCACGAGATGGTCCGTAAGGTTCATCACGAAGTCCATGTCATGCTCGACAAGCAGGATGCTCATGCCCTCGCTGCGAAGCTGTGAGAGCAGTGCAGCGAGTTCCTGCTTCTCGCCAAAGCGCAATCCAGCCGCAGGTTCATCAAGCAGCAACAGCGCGGGATCAAGGCAAAGCGCACGCGCGATCTCCACGATGCGCTGCTGGCCAAGGGCGAGCGAGGCTGCGGACTTGTGCATATGTTCCTTGAGGCCGACGCGTTCGATCTGCATGGCGGCTTCACGGAGCAGCCGCTCTTCCTCAACACGATCAAGAAGGAACATTGACGACAGGACGCCGGATGAGCCGCGCAGATGAGCGCCGATGGCGACATTCTCAAGCACAGTCATGCCGCCGATCAGCTTCACATGCTGGAAGGTGCGAGCGACCCCGCGCGCCGCGACCTCGCGCGCGGGGCGTCCGGCGATCTCTTCGCCGCGATAAAGGATGGAGCCGGATGTGGGGTGCAACACGCCGGTGAGCAGATTGAAGGTTGTGCTTTTGCCAGCGCCATTGGGGCCGATAAGGCCGACGATTTCGCCCGCCTTCACATTGAAGCTGACATCGTTCACCGCCACGAGGCCGCCGAAGCGCTTGCGCGCCTTCTCGACCTGCAGAAGCAGCGAACCCGATTGCGGCATGTCGCGACGAGGCAAGGGTGCGGCGCGCTTGTCGATGCGGCGCGGCTTGGGCTCGGGCAACAGCTTCAGCGCGAAAGGCCACAGGCCCTGCCGCGCGAACTGCAGGATCGCGACCATCAGTATGCCAAAGACGATGGTTTCGAAATTGCCGTCCGAGCCGATGAGTTTCGGCAAGATGCTCTGCAGGTGATCCTTGAGGATCGTGACGATCGTGGCGCCGAACACGCCACCAAGCACATAGCCCGAACCACCCAGCACCGCCATCAGCAGATATTCAATGCCTGCGTTTATGCCGAAGGGAGAAGGGCTGACGGCGCGCTGCACATGAGCATAGAGCCACCCGGAGAGGCCCGCGAGCAGGGCTGCGTAAATGAAGACGATGAGTTTGGCCTGCGCTGTGCGCACACCGAAGGATTCAGCGGCTTGCGATCCGCCGCGCAGCGCGCGAATTGCTCGCCCTGTCCGGCTGTCCAGAAGATTTCCGCTGAGGATGATGGCGACGAGCACGCAGAACCAGATCAGATAAAAGACAGCCCGCGAGTCGACGAAGGAGATCGGGCCCAGCGTGAAAGGTGGAAGGCCCGAGATGCCGTCGAACCTGCCAAGCGCCGCCGTATTGCCGAAGAGGTAAAAGACACAGATGCCCCAGGCGATTGTGCCGAGCGGAAGATAATGGCCCGACAGGCGCACAGTTGGCAGGCCTAGAAGAAATGCAGCGAGGCCTGTGACCAGAAGCGAAACCGGCAGCGTGAGCCATGGGGACCAGCCGAAATGGGCCGTGAGCACGGCCGTCGTATAGGCGCCGAAGCCGACGAAGGCCGCTTGCCCGAAGGAAGTCATGCCGCCGACGCCCGTCAGCAACACGAGGCCGATGGCCACAAGGCTGTAGATGCCGATATAATCCCAGAGCGTGATCCAGAAATCGGGAACGCCAGGCAGGATCGGCAGAGCCGCAAAGCCCAGCATCACGGCGATCCAGAGCAGCGGAGCGGAGGAAAATTCCTTCATGTCACTCCTCCTCGTCGTCGTGATGATTGGCGACAAGCGAACGCCAGATGAGCAAGGGGATGATCAGCGAGAAGACGATGACTTCCTTGTAGGCGCTGGCGAAGAACGCCGAAAAAGATTCGAGGACCCCGACGAGAATCGCGGCCGCGACCGTCAGCGGATAGCTTGCGAGGCCCGCAGCAATCGCCGCCACGAAGCCTTTCAGGCTGATGATGAAGCCGCTGTCGTAGGAAATGGTCGTCAGCGAACCGATGAGCGTTCCCGACAAGGCGCCGATGGCGGCGGCAAGCGCGAATGCGATACGGCCGGTGGCGCGCGTGGGAATGCCGACAAGGCGCGCGCCCAGACGGTTGATGGCGGTAGCGCGCAATGCTTTGCCTAGCATGGAATGTTCAAAGAAGAACCAAAGCGCTGCAAGAAGGCCCGCCGTCACGCCAAGAATGACGAGGCTCTGGCCCTTGAACATCAACCCGCCAATGGGAAAGACGCCCGCGATGAAAGGCTCCGTGCGAAAACCCTCAGCGCCGAAGAACACGAGCCCAAGGCCGATCATGGCGAAGTGAACGCCGATCGCGGCGATGAAGAGCGTTAGAACGGTTGCATCGGCGATGGGCTGAAATGCGAGACGATAGACAAGCGGCCCAAGAGGAATGACGAGCGCCAGCGTCAACAGCACGCCGACCCAAAGCACAGGCTTTGTGGGCGCAATCGAACTGACCAGAAGCAGCAGGGCGATCGGGATCGCAATATCGCGCAGGGCGATGACGCCGAAACGCGCGAGGGTCATGGATTCGCGTTCGCGGAAGAATTCGATCACTGCAGCGCAAAGACCAAGCACGACAAGCAGCCAAGCGGTGCCGGGCGTCACGCCTGACTGAAGTGAGGCGAGGGTAAGCGCGCCCCAGGTCATAAATTCACCCTGGGGGACGAAAATGACGCGGGTGACGGCGAAGACCAGAACGAGCGTCACGCCAAGCA
>CANGOK010000262.1 GCA_947455285.1 Beijerinckiaceae bacterium
CAGCGTCACGTCACTGCGCTTGAGGCCGAGATGCGCCACCGCAAAACCCGCCGCCGTATCCGATGACGAGCCAAGGCGCGAGATGGCGATCTTCTTGCCCTTGAGATCAGCCGCCGTCTTGATCTCGGACTTCACGATCAACTGGAAGGGCAGCTTGTTGGAGATGCCGCCGATGAAGACGATGTCGCCGCCCTGCACGGCCGCCGCCGCAGCAGGCGTGTAGCCGTTCTGGCCGATATCGACCGAGCCTCCCACGACCGCCTGGGTCAGCGTGACGCCCGCATCGATATAGACCATGGTGAGATCAAGGCCGTGTTTGCGGAAGATGCCCTTCTGCAAGGCGTAGTTCATCGGCGAGGTCGTCATGGAGAAGCCGTCATAGCCGACCTTGATCGGCATGAGTCCCTGCGCCGACGCGCGCGACACGAAGGGGGCCGACAGCAGGCTGGCGCCGGCCATCGTGGCGAAACTGCGTCGATCAATGCGAGCCGTCATTTCTTTCCTCCGTCGTCATCGCCCGGGGGCGCGAGGCGTGCAGTCTATCTCATTCGCAGGCTTTGTTCAGCCGAGCAAAGCCTTCATTTTTTCTTGAGGCGCAGGCTCGCCGCGTCTCAGGCGAGTTCGTATTTGCGGCCCTTCTTCACGAGCGCCACGCCATAGTCGCGCAAGGCCGCCTCCGGCGTCACATAGCCCTCATTGACATCTGCCACGACCTTGGCAGGATCGCGCTGGCGCGGGTCGCCCAGACCGCCGCCACCGGGCGTGTCGAGACAGAAGACGTCGTCCGCCTTCAACGGATAATCCGCATAGCGCGTAGGCAGGCGCTTTTCGCCTTCGCGGCCGGCGTTCACGACGATATCGCCCGTGCGCCCCTTGCCGCCATCGGATGCCCCATTGGGCGCGATGATATGTTTCGTCGAGCGGATGGAAAAACGCGCGTCCTGAAGGTTCAGATATTCGCGGCGAATGCCAAGCCCGCCACGAAAGGCGCCGGCGCCGCCGGAATCGGGAATCAGTTCGAAGCGCATCACGCGCGTCGGAAACTCGCTCTCGATGATCTCGATGGGGGCGATCTTGGCGTTGGACTGGTTGACCGAGGTCCCGGATGCGCCATCCTTCGAAGCGCGCGCGCCTGCGCCGCCGCCCAGAATCTCATACTGCACATAACTCTGGCCCGCCTTGGTGCTGCGGCCGCCCAGAATGATCGAACGGCTGCCGCAACCATCCGCGCGCGCCTTTGCGGGCATGATGTTCACGAGCGCAGCGAAAACGGACTCAACCGTCGCATGAACTGTGGGATTGTAGGTGTTCAGCGGGGCGGGGAAGCGCGGGTTCATCACGCTGCCGTCGCGCACTTTGATGTCAAAGGCGCGCATCAATCCGCTGTTGATGAAGATGTGTGGATCGACCAGCGCAATCAGGCAATAGGCGATGGCGCCGCGAACAAGAGGCGGGCGGATGTTGGCGGGGCCGACGGTCTGGTCGTCGCTGCCGGTGAAGTCGAAGGTGATGCTGTCGCCCTTCTTCTCCACGACGACATGAATGCGCACGGGCTGATTGAGCCGCACCCCATCGTCATCGACGAAGCGCTCGGCCTCATAGCGCCCATCATGCCATTCCGCGATCGCCGCCTTCATGCGCAGGCAGGCGAGTTCAAGCAGACGGTCAAAGCTTGCGAGGGTCTTGGTCTGTCCGAATTTGCCGGTCAGTTCGCGCAGCCTCTGCTCGCCAAGGCGGCTCGAGCCAAGCTGGCCGCGAATGTCGCCGAGCACGAGTTCTGGCGTGCGGCTATTGGCGCCGATGATGCGCTCGATCTCTTTGTTTCGCTGGAAGGCGCGTTGGTAGCGCACGGCCGGCAAATGCAGGCCCTCGTTGAAGGTCTCCTTCGCCTGCCCGGAGCAGGAACCCGGAACTGGGCCGCCAATGTCGCTCTTGTGGGCGATGGAGCCGGTGAATGCGATCAGGCTTCCTTCCGCGAAGACAGGCGTGATCACACACATATCAGGCGCATGGGGGCTGCCGCCCTCATAGGGATGGTTGATGAGAAAGGCGTCGCCTTCCTCGATATCGTCATATTCGCGGATCACCGCCTGACAACAAGCCGGGAAAGAGCCAATATGCAGCGGCAGCACCACATGCTGCGCCACCACATCGCCCTGCTTGTTCATGATGGCGCAGGAAGCGTCTTGGCTTTCGCGCACGATGGTCGAATAGCCCGTGCGGAACAGCGAATTCTGCATTTCCTGCACGATGCCATCGAGGCTCGCCTTGATGATTTCGAGTTCGACTGCGTCGAGCTTGCTTTCGGTTGCGCTGCTCATGTCAGGCTCCGATGGTGATGATCATGTTGCGGTAGGAGTCGATGCGCACCCTTTGTCCGGGCGGCACGACGGTTGTGCAATCGAGCTGGTCGATGATGGCGGGGCCTTCAAAGGTCGCGCCGACATCCAGCCTCTCGCGCTGGTAGACGGGGCAATCAATCATGCGCCCATCAAAGCGCGCGGGGCGCAATTCGCGCAACGCGTCCGACAGGGGCGCGCCGGTGGGCTTGAACTCGGGCAGTTCGACCGGCGGCACGCGGCCTATGCCGCGCAGGCGATAGGAGACGATTTCGACGGGCTCATTGGGCGCGGTGTGGCCGAACATCTTGCGATGTTCTTCGTCAAAGGCGGCGCGAAGCGTCTTGAGGTCGCCGGGCGCCAGCGGCGCCGGGCAGGGCAGGGTGATTTCATAGCCCTGACCCGCATAGCGCAGATCAAGCGCATGTTCGATGTCGGTTTGCTCAGGCGTGAAATGTTCCTGCGCGAGATCATCGCGCGCCTGCTTTTCAAGCTGCGCGAAGACGTCGTTCACTTGCGCCTCGCTGACATTGTTGAGGGCGGTGAGGCGCGAGCGGATATAGTCGTGCTTCACATCCGACATCACGAGGCCCATGGCGGAATAGACGCCGGGGTAGAGCGGCACGATCACGCCTGCCATGCCGAGGTCCTGCGCAATGCGGCCCGCATGCAGCGGACCCGCGCCGCCGAAGGCTAGCAGCATGAAATCGCGTAGGTCGTGGCCGCGCATGGTGGAGATGGCCTTGATCGCTTCCTGCATCTTCACATTGATGATGCGCACGATCCCTTCAGCCGCATCTTCAACGCTGACGCCCAGCGGGTTCGCCACAGCGTTGGCGAGCGCGTCGCGCGAGGCCTGCGCATCGAGCGACATCTTGCCGCCGAGAAAATTTCCGGGGCTGAGATAGCCGAGCACGAGGTTGCAATCGGTGATGGTGGGCTGCGTGCCGCCGCGCATGTAGCAGGCGGGGCCGGGCATGGCGCCGGCGCTTTGCGGGCCGACGACGAGTTCGCCGAAACGGTCCACGTGGGCGAGCGTGCCACCACCCGCGCTCACTGTGTTGATGTCGATCATCGGCAGTGCGACATCGCGCCCTTCCACCTTGCCGCGATTGGAGATGGAAGGTTCGCCATCCCTAATCAGCGCGACATCGCAGGATGTGCCGCCCATGTCGAAAGTGATGAGGTTCTGCACGCCGGTGGTGCGGCAGGCGTGCACGCTGGCTGTGATGCCGCCTGCGGGGCCGGAGAGAACGGTCGCCACAGCTTTCTTGGCGGTCGCCTCAAAGGTCGCCATGCCGCCGTTCGACTGCATGATGTATTTTTGCGGCGTGGTGACGCCCGCCGTCTTCAGGCGCGCATCGAGGTTGGCGATGTAATGCGCGAGAATGGGTTGCAGATAGGCGTTGATGACGGTCGTCGAGAGCCGATAGTATTCGCGGATCTGCGGCACGATCTCGCTTGAAAGCGAAACGCTGCAACCGGGAATCTCCTCCTCCAAAATCTCGCGCACGCGCTGCTCATGCTCAGGTGCGAGAAAGGAGAATAGCAGACAGACGGCGATGGACTGCACATCTTCTTCGCGCAGCGCGCGGGCCGTCTCGCGCAGCGCTTCTTCATCGAGCGGCTCGATGATCTCGCCTTCGAAGGAGACGCGCTCAGCGGCTTCACCCGTGCGGCTCTGCGGGGCGAGCATGGCCGGGCGATCATACATGATGTCGAAAATGGCCGGGCCGTGCGGGCGCGATTGTTCGGCGACTTCATAGATGCCGCGAAAACCCTTGGTGACGATGAGGCCCGTGCGCACGCCCTTGCCTTCGAGCAGCGCATTGGTGCCAACCGTCGTGCCATGGCAGAAATAGCGGATGTCGGCAGGGGCGACGCCCCGCGCGATCAGCTCTTCCACGCCCGCCAGAATGGCGCGGGATGGATCATCGGGCGTTGAGGGGATCTTCGCGACGGAGACTTCGCGGGTCTCATCGTTCACATAGACGAA
>CANGOK010000263.1 GCA_947455285.1 Beijerinckiaceae bacterium
CCAATGGCAAGTAAAATGAGCGATATTCCTCATACCCAATTCAGGAAGGCCAGGATCCTGCGAGCCCCCTCCTGCGGCGCGCAGCCCGTCCATATGGTCAGGTTTGGCAGACTCACACCTTCCAGAATCGCCAGCTGAGCCTCATTTTCCGGCAAGCGCGGTGGGGCCGCGTTGAGATCGACAACACAACGCAGGACCCCCGCGACCTCGGAAGCCCCCATAAGAATGCCCGTCGCCCGCTCCTCGATTCGCCCCGCGAGGACGGGATGGCCTCGCACAAGCGCCCGCCCGCCCGCAAGGCTCACCGCGACCCTGTCATCGCCAATGAGGCGAGTGAACAGCCCACACCGCCTCGCCTCGGCGATAAGCGCGAGCGCAAGCTGGCTCTTGCCGGCTCCCGAAGCGCCGCGAATCAGCACCGCGCCCTCAGCGACCAGAACGGCGGTCGCGTGAAGATATGGTCCCGGCTCGCTCACTTGAGGTCCGGAAGCCAGATGGTGAAGCGCGCGCCACGCACGGCGCCGCCAGCCGAATCAAGCCGATTCGATGCGGAGATCCGGCCCCCGTGAGCGTTGACGATCTGCCGGGAAATGGACAGACCGAGCCCGGAGTTCTGGCCGAAGCCATGATTGGGCCGGTCGGTGTAGAAGCGTTCGAAAATCCGTTCGAAGGCATGGGCGGGAATGCCGGGACCATCATCATCGACGATGATCTCGATCCCCTCCTGCGTGGCGAAGCCCCGCGCGCCCGAACGACCCCGGCGCAGGGCGATGCGCACGCAGCCGCCGCGCGGTGAAAAGGATCGAGCATTTTCCAGAAGATTGGTGAGGACCTGACCGAGCCGCAGATCGTGGCCGCGAACCACATAGCCGCCCTTGCCTGCTGGCCCCATCGTGATGGGGGCGACATCAACGGTGAAAGAGACGTTGTCGCCCCGCTCCACCTGATTGGCCATGTCGGCGACCGCGCGTACGAGTTGCGCCATATCCACCGGCTGCATATCCGCACGCGCGAGTTCCGCATCGAGCCGCGAGGCGTCGGAAATATCGCTGATGAGACGATCAAGGCGGCGCACGTCATGCTGGATGACATCAAGGAGGCGTTTGCGCGAGTCTTCGTTGCGCGCCATGGGCAGGGTCTCGACTGCGCTGCGCAGGGAAGTGAGCGGGTTCTTCAGTTCGTGCGCCACATCCGCTGCGAAACTCTCGATGGCGTCGATGCGATTATAGAGCGCGCCCGTCATGTCGCGCAGGGCGCCGGAGAGATGCCCGATCTCGTCGGCGCGATCCGTGAAATCAGGAATTTCCTGACGCGACTTGATGCCCCGGCGCACCCGCTCCGCAGCCTCCGCAAGACGCCGCATGGGTTCGGCTATGGCGCCTGCGAGAAACACCGACAGCAAGAACATCACCGCCGCAGAGACTAAAAAGATGCGCACGATGGCCCAGCGTTCGCTCGCGATGATCTTGTCAATGTCGCCGCCTTGGGTCGACATCAGCAGAACGCCGCGCACCGCGCGAAAACGCTGGATTGGCACCGCCACCGAGACGATGGTCTCGCCGCGCGTATTGACGCGCACGATCGATGAGGAAGAGCCTTTCAAAGCGTCCTCGACCTCGGGATAACCACGCCCATTGCCGACGCCGAGATCTTCATAAACAGGCAAGCCAACCGAACCAAACCGACCGCGCAGCGTGTTCCAGGTGCGCTCGAAGATCGTGCCTTGCGCATCATCCTGACCGGCTGCGGGAAGATCGAATTTCAGAATGTTCGAACGGGGCGTAAGAGAGCGCGAATCCAGCAAAAGATAGCCTTCGCGATCATAGATTCGCGCGCGCGTGCGGGTTGGCGAAACGAGGCGGCGCAGGACTGGACCAACGCGTTCAGGATTGATGGAGAATTCAAGCTGCGGATCGATCTCTCCCGCAGCGCCATAGCTTTCGCCGGGCGCAAGCTGCAGCAGTTTTTCAGGATCGATGGTGATGGCGTCGGTCTCCACCGCAGCCGAAGCCGCAATGGCCGACGCGATGATCTGGCCCTGCGTCTGAAGGCTCTGGACGCGCGCGTCGATGAGGCCTTCGCGGAACTGGTTCAGATAAAGGAAGCTGACAAAGAGCGCGACGAGGCCGCCGAGGTTCAACACCACGATGCGACGCGTGAGGCTGGAGCCCAAGCGCGCCTGTAGCGCAGCGAAGATGCGCTTGCGCCACGAGCGCGCGGGCGGATGAGCGATCCGCCCGTCCTCGCCGAGCGGCTCGCCCTCGATCTTTTGCACGCCGGCCTCGTGCATGTGATGCGCGTCGATTGTCATGCTCCGGTCCGATCGGGCGCCCGCTTCGCCTGCAAAGGCTTCAAGCTTCCTTGAAGCGATAACCGACGCCGTAAAGCGTCTCGATCATTTCGAAGTCATCGTCCACGACCTTGAACTTCTTGCGCAGGCGCTTGATGTGGCTGTCGATGGTGCGGTCGTCCACATAGACCTGATCGTCATAGGCGGCGTCCATAAGAGCGTTGCGGCTTTTCACCACACCCGGGCGGGTGGCGAGCGCCTGCAAGATCAGGAATTCGGTGACGGTGAGCGTCACCGGCTCGTTCTTCCATGTGCAGGTATGGCGCTCGGGATCCATCTTGAGCAGACCGCGCTCAAGGATCTTGGCTTCCGCCTCCTTCTGGGCGGCGGCCTCCTTCGGATTGGCGCGGCGCAGGATCGCCTTGACGCGCTCGACCAACAGACGCTGGGAGAAAGGTTTGCGGATGAAATCGTCCGCGCCCATCTTCAGACCGAAAAGCTCGTCGATCTCCTCATCCTTGGAGGTGAGGAAAATGACGGGCAGGTCCGATTTCTGCCGCAGGCGGCGCAGCAGCTCCATCCCGTCCATGCGGGGCATCTTGATGTCGAAAATGGCGAGATCGGGCGGCGACTGCTTGAGCCCGTCGAGCGCAGCGGCGCCATCCGTATAAGTCTGGACGCGATAGCCCTCGCCCTCGAGGGCGATGGAGACGGAAGTGAGAATGTTCCGGTCGTCGTCGACAAGCGCGATGGTCGGCATGGTCTTTCGAACCTCAAGGCTGGGCCGGACGTCCGCCCGGCTGACCGGGGCAGAGAACAGGCTGCGATCTGAATGCGCCATGAACCGCCATGTTCGCGCCGCGTTTACGACACTCGGCGCATAGGTTGGCGCAAATGTGGCGGGCTGATCGCCTCTAATGGTCAGCCCCATGAAATCAATATATACTTTTTTGACACGATTGGCACCCTTTGAGGCGCAAATGATCGAACGATCACAGGAATCAAAGCCCTCCGGTCCCTTTCCGGTCCCGCCCGGATACGACGCAATAGCTGAGGCGAAACAATTACTTCGCTCGATTCGCTCGGGGGCGCTGGGCACGCTGGCGAGGGAGGGCGGCTTCCCCTTCACGAGCCTCACGACTGTTGCGACCGACCACGACGGTTCGCCGATCCTACTGCTCTCCGGGCTCTCCGCCCATACCCGCAATCTTGCGGCCGACGAGCGCGCTTCGATCCTTCTGGCGCGCATCGGCAAGGGCGACCCTCTCGCCCATCCGCGCCTGACGCTTGTGGGCCGGATCGCCAAGGCGCCTGACGCGGATCGGGCGCGGCTGCGGGCGCGCTTTCTCACCCGACACCCCAAGGCGGCGCTCTATGTGGATTTCGGGGATTTCGCGTTCTATCGCCTCGCCGGCGTCAGCGCTCATCTGAATGGCGGCTTCGCCAAGGCGGCGGATTTCGACTGGGCGGATCTGCTGACCGATGTCAGAAACGCCAGCGGCTTGCTGGAAGCGGAGGAAGGCGCCCTCGCCCATCTCAATGAGGACCATGCCGAAGCCCTGTCGCTCTATGCTCAGAAACTCGCAGGCGAACCTGCGGCGAGATGGCGCGCCACGGGGCTCGACCCCGAAGGTCTTGACCTCATGGCAGGCGACCTCACCGCCCGTCTTGTCTTCCCCGAACGCATCACGGCGCCCGACGCCCTGCGGCGGGTTCTGGCGGATCTGGCGAAACAGGCTCGGCAAGCCTGAAATCTTCAAGGATCGCCGCGTTTGGAATTGCTGCGGCGCAGCAGATTTACCGAATTTGATCATGGCGGGCGGTGCATCTTGCCCTTAAGCCTTCGGGCGACTAAACCACCCCTGCCTTTTCCCATGAGAAAAGGCGGGATGCGCGGGCGACCGGCTAGAGCCGGGCCTCAATCGGAGACGATCATGAAACAGTCGGGCACGTTCAATGCTTCTTTCGGGATCGACGCTTTCGGCCTCGAAGGCGTGCGAAGCGTTGCGTATAATCTTGAAGCTCCGATGCTCTATGAAGA
>CANGOK010000264.1 GCA_947455285.1 Beijerinckiaceae bacterium
CCGCCATGATCTTCCAGAATCTTGGCGACAATTGGCAGGCCGAGACCTGTTCCCTCAGTTCTTGTCGTCACATAGGGTTCAAGAAGCTTCTGGCGGCTCTCGACTGGGAAGCCCTTGCCATTGTCCACCACATCGATGGAGACAATTTCTGCTGCATCGACATTCAATGAAATGTCGATCCGGGGCGCATCGCCGCGCTCCTGTGCGGCGGCGATGCCCTCCGTCGCATTTTTCACGATATTGGTCAGCGCTTGCGACAGAAGCCGTCGGTCAAATCGGGCGACGACGGGATCGTGCGGCATATGCTCTTCCATCGCGATGTCCGGATGGCCGACGCGCATGAGGAACAGAACCTGCCGGATGCAGGCGGACAAATCATCTTCCTGCAGGCGCGCCTTCGGCATCCGGGCGAAAGATGAGAATTCGTCCACCATGCGCTTGATGTCCTCCACCTGCCGCACGATTGTATCCGTGCATTGGTCGAAGATGTCCCGGTCCTGCGTGATGACGCGCCCGTATTTGCGCTTCAGACGTTCAGCCGAAAGCTGGATTGGTGTGAGCGGATTCTTGATCTCATGAGCGATGCGCCGCGCCACATCCGCCCATGCAGAAGTGCGTTGGGCGCTGACGAGCTCGGTGATGTCGTCGAGCGTCACCACGAAATTCTGGGCGCCGGCAGTCAGGGCCTCGCTCGTGACGCGAATGTTATAGATGCGCTCGCGCCCATGACGATTGAGGGTGATCTGACTTTGCGTCATGCGCGAGCGGCCCTCGCGGGCGTCGGCCATGACGGGCGCCAGTTCCGGAATCACATCCTCAAATGGCTCGCCGATACGCTGATCGCCGCCCTGATCGGCCGATCCATCAAGTAGTTTCGAAGCCGAAGCGTTGAGAACAGTGATGCGTCCCTTGGAATCGATGCCGATCACGCCAGCTGGCACGCCAGAAAGCACCGCCTCCGTGAACACGCGGCGCTCGTCAATAAGCGCGCTTGCTGCGATCAGGCGGTTTTGCTGCAGGCGCAGCTCGGAGGTCATCTTGTTGAAGGTCTCGCCGAGATGGGCAAGATCGCCTTCGTCTTTGTTGACGGGCACCTGCACATAAAGGTTGCCGGTCGAGACCTGATCGGTCGCGGAAATCAGACGGCGAATGGGCGTAACGAGCCGCGTGGCGAAGGAAAGGCCAAGCCAAGTGGCCGACAACACCATGATCAGCGCGATCATCACATACATGGTGGCGAAGGCGACCTGGATGTTGCGACGATGCTGCTCATAGGTTTCATAAAGCCCGATCAAGCCAGCTGCTTGCGCAGGAAACTCCACTGCGAAGGGATCAATCGGCCTTGCAGCGTAAAGGAAGGTGTCCTGCGTCATGGGCACTTGCCGCAGGGCGACGAACGTGCGGCCTTCCCCAAGGATCAGACAAAGCGGTTCGTTTCTTCGGGCGTCTTCAAAGTCGCTTGCGTCAGGGGGGGCTAGAGCGGCCGGCGCGGTCGGGGCTGCATCGTCGCCCTCAACATTCTGTGGCTCGGACTTCTCGGGCGGAAGATCGAAGCGATCTGTCACCGTTCCATCCGGTTTCATCAGGGCGGCGACTGAAAAATTGAGATAGCGCGCCCGCGAATTGAAGAATTCTTCGAAGATCTGCTTGTTGGTCGTGTAGATCGGCAAGGCGCGCGAGACGTCGAACGCCGCGAGCCTCGTTTCCTGCAGCAATGACCGGCATTGGGACTCGCGGAACAGACGCGCCGCCTCGGCGGTGTTGTAAACGAAGCCGCGCACGTCCTGCATGAAGGCTGGGTTCAGGCTGCGTTCAAGGGTGATCGAGCCCACGATGGCGATCAGAATGGCGGGCGTCGCCGCGATCATCGAAAACAGGGTGACGATGCGGATGTGAAGCCGAGCGCCCGCCGCCTGTTTGCGACGCGCCGCCACGAGCCGCATGACCTCGGCGAAGATCAGCCCCAGCAAAATGACGATGATCGCGAGATTGCCGACGAAAAGCCCGAGCACCACATCGTTGGTAGGCGCGATGGGGGTGTAATCGGCGAAGACAAGCAGGGTGCCGATCGACAGCAGAACGGCGAAAGTGACCACCACCGGCCCGAACCGGGATAGTGACTGTCGCTCAGCCCCCGCAGTCGCAGGCGCAGATTGTGTGGAAGTGCTGTCGCTCATAGGTCCTGGCTACATGGAAGTCAGCTCTCCACAGGCATGCCCCATGGAAGCGACCTTCATATCTGCTCACGTCAAACGTGACCAAGATACAACGGTGTTGCCAGATTACGACATTTTTGAGAAGGCGCGCCCTTAAATTGCAGAAAGGCGCGCTTTTCAACCGGACAGTATCATCTTGGCGCGCGCATTAAGCGCACGTCGAGGTCGCGAACTTTCTTGCGAAGGGTGTTGCGATTGAGCCCCAAAAGCTCCGCAGCCTTGATCTGATTTCCCCGCGTTGCCGCCAAAGCTGCTGAAATCAAAGGATATTCGATCTCGCGCAGGATGCGGTGATAAAGGCCGGGCGGCGGTAGCTGATCGCCGAACTCCTTGAACAGGGCGTTCAGATGATGCTCGACAGACAGCGACAGGCTCGAATCTTCAGACACAGCCTCCGAAGCTGTCGGAGCAGCGGGCGCTGAGCCATTAGGCGCGACGCGCGTTCCCGAAAGCAATGGCGCATCGGCGCCAAGCTCCAACTCGATCAACTGATCGGAGATGGTTTCCTGAGGATAGAGCGCGGCGAGGCGGCGGATCAGGTTTTCAAGTTCGCGAATATTGCCCGGCCAGCGATAGCGCTTCATGCGCTCAAGCGCCGCGCCTTCCATGTGCTTGAGCGGAAGCCCCTCCGCCGCCGCGACCTTGAAGAAGTGACGGACGAGGTCTGGAATATCTTCGGAACGCTCGCGCAGCGGCGGCAGGCGCAACGGCACCACATTGAGGCGGAAGAACAGATCCTCGCGGAAGAGGCCCTGCTGGATCAGGATGCGCAAATCCTTGTTGGTGGCCGCGACGATCCGGACATTGGTCTTGATGTGGCTACGCCCGCCCACGGTTGTGTATTCGCCCTGCTGCAAAACGCGCAGCAGGCGGGTCTGCGCCTCCATGGGCATGTCGCCGATTTCGTCGAGGAAGAGCGTGCCGCCCTCGGCCTGTTCGAAACGGCCTGCAGAGCGCGCGTTGGCTCCGGTGAAGGCGCCCTTCTCGTGGCCGAAGAGCTCGCTTTCGATAAGGTCGCGAGGAATGGCGGCCATATTGATCGCGACGAACGGGCCCTTGGCGCGCTTGCCGTAATCATGCAGCGCGCGAGCCACCAGTTCCTTGCCCGTACCAGACTCGCCCGTGATCATCACGGTGAGATCGGTCTGCATGAGACGCGCCAGCGTGCGGTAGATTTCCTGCATGGCGGGGGAACGCCCCACGAGCGGCATGCCCTCCAGCTCCTCGACGATCTCCCGCGAGGGACGGCTGCGCGGCTCGGCCATCGCGCGACCCACGATGGCGAGCAGTTCCTTCAGGTCAAAGGGCTTGGGCAGGTAGTCGTAGGCGCCGCCCTCCGACGCCTTGATGGCGGTCATAAAGGTGTTTTGCGCGCTCATGACGATGATCGGTAGATCAGGCCGAACCTTCTTGATCCGGGGCAGAAGCTCGAAGGCGTTTTCATCGGGCATCACGACGTCGGTGATGACAAGATCGCCCTCCCCCGCCTGAACCCAACGCCACAAAGTCCCCGCAGCGCCGGTGACGCGAACATCGTAGCCGGCCCGCGCAAGAGCTTGGCTGATGACCGTGCGGATGGCTGCATCGTCATCGGCAACGAGGATGTTTCCGGTCGCCATTCGGCTCATCTCCTGAATTCAACTGGCGGCAAGTTCACGCACTCAACTCACTCAGCAGCGCCCGCCCGACCATCGATATGCGAATACATCGGCATCAGGACCCGGAAGGTCGTTCGCCGTGGATGAGACTCGCATTCGATGATGCCGCCATGGTCGCCGATTATCTTGGCTACGAGTGCAAGACCAAGGCCAGTTCCAGACGCCTTGTTCGTCACGAAGGGGTCAAAGAGGTTTTCCGCGATGTTGGGCGACACGCCGGGCCCGTTGTCCCGCACGCAGAATTCGAGGGGCAGGCTCACCGGCGTGGCGGATGCCGTCGTTTTAAGCCTTACGCCCGGTTTGAAGGCGGTGGTGAGCTCAATTTCGCCCTCTATCGCATCCTCGCCGATGGCTTCTGCGGCATTTTTCACAAGGTTCAGAAAGACTTGTATGAGTTGATCGCGATTAGCCCAAACAGGCGGCAAGGAG
>CANGOK010000265.1 GCA_947455285.1 Beijerinckiaceae bacterium
TCCTGACGCTCCACGCGCTTGCGCGGACCGCTGCGGGCCTCCTCGCGTCCTGCGTCGCGCAGGGCCGAGACATGCATGCGCGCGCCGGGGCGCGGACGGCCAAGCTCCTTGCGCTCGGGCTCGGGCTCAGGCGCGCGGGCGAAGGAGCGACGCTCGCCAAAGTCGCCGCGCGGACGACGCTCGCTGCGCTCCTCGCGATGGCGCGGGGCCTCGCGGTCGCGTCCGCGCGACGGGGCGCGGGCGGGATCCGGCTTTTCGGTGTGGTCAAAGATCGGCGCATCGAAATCGACGCCAGCTTCGGCGGCGAGGGTCTCGCCCAGCTGATCCTTGAGGATGCGGGTCTTGATCTCCTCGACGGCGCCTTCAGCCAGTTCGCCGAGCTGGAAGGGGCCGAAGGAAACGCGGATCAGGCGGTTGACCTCAAGGCCGATGCTTTCCAGCACTCGCTTGATCTCGCGGTTCTTGCCTTCGCGCAGGCCCATGGTCAGCCATGCATTGGCGCCCTGTGTGCGGTCGAGCGAGGCCTCGATGCCGGCATAGTCGACGCCATCCAAGGTGACGCCCCGGCTCAGCGCGTCGAGCTGCGCCTGATCGGTGTCGCCATGGGCGCGCACGCGGTAGCGCCGCAGCCAGCCGGTGGCGGGCAGCTCGAGCAACCGCGCGAGGCCGCCGTCATTGGTGAGCAGCAGCAGGCCCTCGGTATTGATGTCGAGGCGCCCAACGGTCACGACGCGCGGCAGATCTTCCGGCAGCACGTCGAAAATGGTGGGCCGACCCTCGGGATCGGAGACGGTGGTGACGTAGCCGCGAGGCTTGTGGAACAGCCAGAGCCTCGTGCGCTCGCGATGGGGCATGGGCACGCCATCGACCACGACCTTGTCCTTCGGGCCGACATTGAGGGCGGCGCTGGTGATGACCGCGCCATTCACCTCGACGCGGCCCGCATCGATCCATGCCTCGGCGTCGCGGCGCGAGCAAAGGCCCACGCGCGCCATGACCTTGGCGATGCGCTCCTCGCCCTCGGCGCGCTCCACCGTGCGCACATTCGTGGCGCTGGGCTTGTGCTTGCTGAAATCGCGCTCGCGGCGCATGGGGGCGTCGCCGCGCGGGCCGGGCTTGAGGTCGCCGAAGGGCTTTCCGGAGGGTTTACGGTCGCCGAAGGGTTTCTTGTCCCCGAACGGCTTCCTCTCGCCGAAGGGCTTGCGCTCGCCATAGGGCTTGCGGCCCTCGTCCGCCCTCTCGGGCGGCAGGCCGTCGCGCATCACGCGGCGCTCGCCCTCGTCCCAGACGGGGCGGCTGCGTTCGGTGGCCAATGGGTCGTAGCCGCCGCTGGAACGGGGCTTGTCGGCGCCGCCCTTGCCGAAGCTGCGGCCGGGAGGACGTCCGCCAGGGGGACGTCCAGCTCCGCCGCCGCCGGGTTTGCGGGGACGGCTCTTGTCGTTGTCGCGTTTGTCGTTCATGCGTCCTGATAGCAGAGGCGCTCCTTGAGGGGGAGCAGGAATATCGATTCATGTCGTCAAAGGACACATTTCCATCCGATCCCCTGACCCGGGCCTTTGACGAGGCGCGGGCGGCGGGGGCGCGTGGGGAGGTGCCGGTGGGCGCGGTGGTGGTGCGCGATGGTCAGGTGATCGCCGCAGCCGGCAATCGCACAATGGCCGACCGAGACCCCACCGCCCATGCCGAAATCCTCGCCATCCGGGCGGCCTGCGCTGCGCTGGGCAGCGAGCGGCTGGTGGGCTGCGACCTCTATGTGACCCTCGAGCCCTGCGCCATGTGCGCAGGCGCGCTCTCCTTCGCCCGCCTGCGCCGCGTCTATTACGCCGCGCCCGATCCCAAGGGCGGCGCCCTCGATCACGGGCCACGCTTCTTCGCCCAGCCCACCTGCCACCACGCTCCGGAGGTCTATGGGGGCCTGAGGGAGAGCGAGGCGGCGGAATTGCTGCGGGATTTTTTCAGGGACAGGCGATAGCCGTCACAGAAACTTCAGTAACGCCTCGGCTGTGGCCTGCGGATTTTCCTCCGCCAGAAAATGCCCGCTGTCGATCAGCACGCCCTGCGCCTGCGGCGCGAAGCTGCGGCGCCAGACGTCGACAGGCGCCTCCTTGGGGCCTTTCGTCAGGTAGAAATCGCCTGTGGCGATGAGGGTGGGGCAGGCGATGGTGCGGCCGGCCGTCTGATCGGCCTCGTCCTGAAGAAGATCGATGGTCGCTCCTGCGCGGTAATCCTCGCACATGGCGTGGATGCGTGAGGGATCGTTCCAGCTGGCGCGATAATGGCCGATGGCGCGGGCGTCGAAGCAGGAGAGGCTCTGCCCCTTGGCCCATTTCATCAGCAGGCCTTCGTAATAGAGGTCTGGCCCGCGGCCGATTTCCGTCTCGGGCTCTGGCGCGGGCTGGGAGAGAAAACGCCAGTGGGCGGCGGGGGTGACGCCGCTATGGATGTTCTCCCAGACATGGAGCGTAGGGATGATGTCGAGCAGCGCGAGCTTCTCCACATGGCCGGGATGATCGAGCGCCAGTCGATAGGCGACGCGCGCCCCGCGGTCATGGCCTGCTATGGAAAAGCGCACATGGCCAAGCTGACCCATGACGGAGACAACGTCTTCGCCCATCTTGCGCTTGGTGTATTCGGCCCCGCCGTCGCTGTGGTGAGCCGAGGACCAGCCATAGCCGCGCAGATCCATCACAACGGTGGTGAAGCGCCGCGCCAGCGCTGGCGCCACTTCATGCCACATGACATGCGTCTGCGGAAAACCATGCAGGAGAATGAGCGGGGGGCCCTCGCCGCCGACCCGTGCGAAGATGCGCCCGGCTTCGGTGTCCAGCCAGTGAGAGGAGAAGCCGGGGAAGAGATCGGTGATGTCGGTCATGGGGGCGCCCGCGCTGGTGTGTCATCAGATGATGGTGCGCAGGCGTTCAACGGGCAAGAGGGGGCGCGGTTTTACGCGCCCCGCCTCAGCCTCAGCCGCGCGCCTTGAACGGCGCGGGCGTGGTGATGCGCTGGTCGGGCGCCAGCGCATATTCCCACTGCTTTGTCTGCGCATTGGCCTTGAGGAGATGGCATTTGATATGGCCGTCGCCCGTGTCGCGCATGGTGATCTTGTTGATGCCCTGATAGGTCTTGAGGCCATCAAGCGCCGTCCTGATGAGTTCGCGACCCTTCTCGGCAGGCGTCGTCCCGTCGATGCCGGCCTTGCGCATGATGTCGGCGACGAGGAACACCGTGTCGTAGGGCAGCGTCGTGTTGCAGACATTGATGGGCTGGGGAAGGTTCGTCGTCGTCTTCGTGCGCTCGATGAAACGGGTCACGTAATCCGTATATTTCGGATTGGACGGATCCGGATCATTGGTCGAGAAGCCGATGGTGTAGACGTTCTTGCCCGCCGAGCCGACGGCGTGAATGAATCCCGCGCCCGCCCAGACCAGCGAGTTGAGAAGGATCGGCTTGTCGAAGCCCTGCACTTCCAGCTCCTTGACGAGCGGCAGCGAGGTCGGGCCGAGCGAGCTGACGAAGACGGCGTCAGGATTGGCGCCGCGAATCTTGATCGCGTCGGCGGAGAAGTCGGTGGTGCGCGTCTGGTAGGATGCGGTGGCGACGACTTCGAGGCCGCTTTCCTTGGCGACCTTCGTGAAGAGCTCCACGCCGGCGGCGCCCGAGGCTTCCTGCGCATCGCCTGCGATGGCGATCTTCTTCACATTGGGGTGGAGCTTGATGAATTCGGCGACGCCTTCGGGAATGGCGGTGTCATCGGGCGGGGCGATGCGCAGCGCATAGGGAGGCGCAGAAATGCCAGCCTTTGATGCGGTGAAGCAGATGGCGGGCATCTTCGTCGAATTGGCGATGGGAGCCACCGTCTCCCATGAGGTGCCGGTGAGCGGGCCGAGTTCGACAAGCGCGCCATCGCTGATGAGCTTGCGGAAGGTCAGGACCGACTGCGCGGGCTGCAACTGGTCGTCTTCCTGCAACAGTTCAAGCTTGCTGCCATTGACGCCGCCCGCCGCGTTCACGTCATCGATCGCCATCTTGAGTGCGGCGTTATAGAGAATGCCATAAACCGAGCCGATGCCCGTCATGGCGAGAATGGAGCCGATCTTGATCGGCGGCTTGTCCGCTGCGAAGGCGAGCGGCGCGTGGCCGGAAACGGCGATGGCCGCCGTGCTGGCGAGAAGTTGACGACGATTGAACATGTTGCCTCCAGCGTTGTTGCGTTTTTGATAGCTTTGAATTTGGAAACCAAA
>CANGOK010000266.1 GCA_947455285.1 Beijerinckiaceae bacterium
ACCTTGACGCCATCGCCATGCACTTCAGTCGTCTGGCCCGAGGTGATGACCGACACGTTCTTCAAGCTGCGCAGCTTCGTCTGCAACACAGCGTCAGCCCGCAGATTTGTATCGAATTCAATCAGCGTTACATGTGAGACGAGGCCCGCAAGATCGATCGCAGCTTCCACGCCCGAATTGCCGCCGCCGATCACCGCAACGCGCTTGCCTTTGAAGAGGGGACCATCGCAATGGGGGCAGTAAGCGACGCCCTTGTTGCGATATTCTTCTTCGCCCGGCACATTCATCTGACGCCAACGCGCGCCGGTGGAGAGGATGACGGTTTTTGACTGCAGCACGGCGCCGCTCTCAAGCCTGACGCCGATGAGGCCCGAAGGATCTTTCGCGGGGATTAGCTCCACGGCTTTCTGCAGGTTCATGATGTCGACGTCATAGTCCTTGACGTGCTGTTCGAGCGCAGCCGCCAGTTTCGGTCCTTCCGTGTGGGGGACGGAGATGAAGTTCTCGATGGCCATGGTGTCGAGCACCTGACCGCCGAAGCGATCGGCCGCCACGCCGGTGCGGATGCCCTTGCGCGCTGCGTAGACCGCCGCCGCGCCGCCAGCAGGCCCGCCGCCAACGACGAGCACGTCGAAGGGGGCCTTGTGCTTGAGCGCCTCGGCGGCGCGCGCCGCCGCGCCCGTGTCGAGCTTGGCGAGGATCTGCTCGAGGCCCATGCGGCCCTGACCGAAGGGCTGGCCATTGAGGTAGATGGCCGGCACCGCCATGATCTTGCGCTGCTCGACCTCGTCCTGAAAGAGGGCGCCGTCGATGGCGACATGCTGGATGCGCGGGTTGAGCGCGCCCATCAGGTTGAGCGCCTGCACGACATCGGGGCAATTCTGGCAGGAGAGGGAGAAGTAGGTTTCGAAGCGGAAGTCGCCTTCCAGATTTTTGATTTGCTCGAGGATCGCCGGGGCTTCCTTCGAGGGATGGCCGCCGACCTGCAGCAAGGCGAGGACGAGCGAGTTGAATTCATGGCCCATGGGCAGGCCCGCGAAGCTGACGCCAATGTCGCTTCCAACGCGGCTGATGCGGAACGAAGGCTTGCGCGCATCACCGCCCTGCTTCACCGCGATATTGTCGCTCAGCGAAGCGATGTCCTGCAGAAGGCCCAGCATCTCCTGAGACTTTGCGCTGTCATCAAGCGAAGCCACCAGCTCGATGGGCATGGTGATGCGGGTGAGATAACCTTGCAATTGGGTCTTCAGATTGGCGTCCAGCATGGCTTGCTCCAGATGTTGCGCCCGGGCGAGCGCGCCCGCCCGGGAAGTGTTTGGCTTGGCGTTTTGGCGCTCAGATCTTGCCGACGAGGTCCAGCGAAGGAGCCAGCGTCTTCTCGCCTTCCTGCCACTTGGCGGGGCAGACTTCGCCGGGGTGCGAGGCCACATACTGGGCGGCCTTCACCTTGCGCAGCAGCTCCAGCGCATCGCGGCCGATGCCGCCAGCGGTGATCTCGACGATCTGGATCTTGCCCTGGGGGTCGACGACGAAGGTGCCGCGGTCGGCGAGGCCGACTTCCTCGATCATCACGTCGAAGTTGCGGGTGATCGTGCCTGTCGGGTCGCCGACCATCGTGTAGTGGATCTTGCCGATGGCCGGCGAGGTGTCATGCCAGGCCTTGTGGGCGAAGTGGGTGTCGGTCGAAACGCTGTAGATCTCGACGCCGAGCTCTTGGAACTTCGCGTAATTGTCGGCGAGATCCTCGAGCTCTGTCGGGCAAACGAAGGTGAAGTCGGCCGGATAAAAGAAAACGACCGACCACTTGCCCAGCAAATCAGCCTGCGTGACGTCGATGAACTTGCCGTTCTTGTAGGCGCTGGCCTTGAAGGGCTTAATTTCGGTGTTGATCAGGGACATGGGTTTTTTCCGGTTTCAGGCAAAACGATTCCTTGCCCCGGAAACCGTAGTTTCGGGGTGGTTCGCCTCGCGGGATTGCGCTTGTCTTCGGGCGTGTCCTGAAGACGAGCGGAACCTAGCCCCGGTTCCTCATTGGGTAAAATGGGAAGATTCGATGACTTTCATCGGAAATGCCGATGATCGTGTGAGGGCTTGATCATGGCCTTACCGATGTCGCGTTTGACCTCGCTGTCTGCTAGCGACATCATCTCGCATCATTGCAAAGCCTTCGCTGACGCGCGGGCAAAGGGAGAAAACATGACGCTTTCCATCCGCCGTGTGGTCACCGACCACGATGCCGAAGGCCATTCGGTCGTTCGTTACGACGAAATCACTGAGAACATCGTGTCGCGCCGTCCCGGCCATTCCAGCACGGTCATTTGGTCCCATGGCGATACGCCGGTCGATAATACCGAAGCGGGCGACGGCGGGTTGCGCGATGTCGCTGATTGCGCAGCCAATGGCGCCATTTTCCGTGTGGTCGAATATGCGCCCGGCGTCGCCCCGCGCATGCATCGCACGCTCACCGTCGATTACGCCGTCGTCATGGCGGGCGAGATCGACATGGTGATGGACGGCGGCAAGGAGGTTCATCTCAGGCAAGGCGATGTGATTGTGCAGCGTGGCACGGTCCATGACTGGGTTAATCGCGGGACTGTTCCCTGCGTCATCGCTTTCGTGCTGATTGCCGCCAAGCCTGTTGAGGTCGCGGGCAAAACCCTCGGCGCGCTCGGCTGAACAGGAGCTGCTCATGTTGAAAAAAGCAGCGCTGTCGCTCGCCCTCTTCGCCGGCCTTTCGCAAGCCGCCATGGCGCAGGCGTCCTGGCCGAACGAGCGCGTGATCAAGATCATCGTCGCCTCGGCGCCGGGCGGTGGAACCGACACAGTGGCGCGCGTGCTCGCCAATGAATTGGGCAAGCCCATCGGCCAGCAGTTCGTCGTCGAAAACCGCCCCGGCGCAGGCAATGTGCGCGGCAGCGATGTCGTCGCCAAATCTGCGCCCGATGGCTATACGCTTTTGATGTCGGCCAGCACGCTCGCCATCAATCACGTGATGTACAAGCAACTGCCCTATGATGTGGCGCGCGACTTTGCGCCGATCACGCAGATGGTCTCCCTGCCGAATGTGCTTGTGGTTGGCATTGATACGCCCTTCCGCACCTTCGAGGACTTCCTCTCGACGGCGCGCGCGAAACCCGGCAGCCTCACCTATGGCTCCGCAGGCCTTGGCACTGCGCCACATATGGCGATGGAGCTTTTGCGCGTCTCCGCCAATATTGATGTGCTGCATGTGCCCTATACGGGCGTTGCGCCTGCGCTCAATGACATCATTGGCGGACGCGTAACCGGAATGTTGGTCAATTTCCTTTCGGCCAAACCGCAGATCGACGGCGGGACGCTCCGCGCGCTCGCCATGTCGAGCAGCGCGCGTTCACGTTTCATGCCGGATCTTCCCACGATCAATGAATCGGGCGTGCCGGGCTATGAGGCGATTCAGTGGTTCGGCCTCTTGGCGCCTGCGGGCACGCCTGCGCCCATTGTTGAGCGCTTGCAGGCCGAGACGGCGAAGATCCTCGATACACCCGCTATGAAGGCGCGTCTTGCGCTGGAAGGCGCCGAGCCCATTGGCAATAGCCCAGCGGAATTTTCTGCGCTCATCAAGGCGGAAATGGCGAAATGGTCGGAGGTCGCCAAGGCGGCGGGAATCAAGCCTGAATGATCAGGCTGTCAGTTTATAAAAAAATGAGGAGGGAACGCCCATGCGTCTGTTTGCAGATAGAACGCGCCAGCCTTTCGAGGCCTGTGAAACGTCAGTGACGGCGACCGGTCCCTGCGCCTGCCATATGGGGCGGCGCGGCTTTCTGGCTGGCCTTGGCGCCGCAGCGCTCAGCGCCCCGACCATTGCGTCTGCGCAGGAAAAGCCGCCGCGCCGCATCGTCGATGTGCATGCGCATCTCACCCCGCCCGAGTATATTCAGGATCTGGCAGGCACGGGACTTGTTCTGCCGCCTTCGTTGAAATGGACGCCTGCGAACCATGTTGAGGACATGGACAAGGCGGGCGTCGATCTAACCATCCTGTCTGTGACGACGCCCGGGATCTGGTTCGGGGATAATGACCGCGCGCGGCGCATGGCGCGTTACACCAACGATTATGCGGCCAAGCTGGTGACGGGCTATCCCAAGCGCTTTGGTCAATTCGCAGCCCTGCCGCTGCCCGATGTGGAAGGCTCGCTTCGCGAGATTGAATATGGGCTTGATGTGCTGAAGGCCGATGGCGTCGCGCTCTTCACCAGCTATGA
>CANGOK010000267.1 GCA_947455285.1 Beijerinckiaceae bacterium
AATGTTGCGACACATTCGGAAAAGACCTGCGCAGGACCAAGTCGCAACTTGGTTGAAACTTGCAGCAAGGGCAGATCAAACATCAGATGCGCGCAGAACACACCGATAATCGCACCTGTCATTTGCGCGCCGATGATCAGGGGCAATTCTCTCCACGCCAGTTCACGCAAAACAGACGCACCAAGACTCACTGCCGGATTCATATGCGCACCCGAGATCGGGCCAAAGATCGTGATCAGCACGGGCAGCATAGCGCCTGTGGCTAGCGTGTTGCCCAGCAGTGCGAGCGCATCATTTCCGCCCGCCAGTCGCTCAGCCATAATGCCGGAGCCCACAACCGTTGCGAGGAGCAGGGCAGTGGCAAGCGTTTCCGAGAAAAGCCTGCGCGAGAGTTGTGTGTCCAATGTCGAATGCCTTTTTATGCTCGTCATTGCGAGCGCAAGCGAAGCAATCCAGAACTCACGTCGAAATAAAAAGCCTCTGGATTGCCGCGTCGCTGCGCTCCTCGCAAGGACGAGGCTTATGCTTTGTTGGTTGCGCCTTCGAATGTGCCGATCTCTTTCAGCCTTGTGCGCAGTGACATTTCATCGAGTGCGTCGAGCGGCAGTGCGACAAATGCGGAGATGCGTTTTTCCATGAAACGAAACGCCTCTTCAAACGCATGCATTTTTTCAATGTCGGTGCCGTCAACAGCGGCAGGGTCTTCAATGCCCCAATGCGCGCTCATAGGTTTGCCCGGCCAATAAGGGCAGGCCTCGCCAGCTGCGGAATCGCACACTGTAAAAACAAAATCCATTTTGGGTGCATCAGCAGTTGCAAACTCATCCCAGGATTTCGAGCGGTAGCCATCGGCAGGATAGCCCTGTGCCGCAAGCACTTTTAACGCAAAAGGATTGACCACACCTTTGGGCTGGCTGCCTGCGGAAAAAGAATTGAAATGTTCGGCACCAAGCTTGCGCAAAATGCCTTCTGCCAGAACAGAGCGCGCTGTATTGCCCGTGCACAGAAACAGGACGTTGAATTTTCGCAAAGTCATGTGCAGTCACCTTTCACGCAGCACGTGATGTCATCAAGAATGGGATTGCAGATTTCGGCGCGACCTTCGCAGCAGTCTTTCAGCAGAAAGCCGACGAGCTCCCGCAATTCCTCGAGGCGTGCGCGGTACAGGATGGTCCGGCTGTGGCGCTCGCCGCGCACCAGACCCGCACGTGTCATCACAGACAGATGGGCGGACAGGGTGTTGGCCGGCACAGCCAGCATGTGCGCCAGATCGCCGGCGCTGATGCCTTGGGGCTCGGCTTTGACGAGAAACCGGAAGGCCTGCAGCCGCGTCGGTTGGGAGAGGGCGGCAAAAGCAAGGAGAGCTTGTTCTGTTTCCATAATTCCGGAAATATCGATTCGTAAAGACCCCGTCAACCACCGACTCGCAGCAACGGTGGCCTTGGCCCGACTGGTGGCTTGTACCTATCTCCGGTCACACGGTGCGAAACTCGGGTCATGTTTTTATGTGACGGCGACCTAGGGGAAGGGGGCTTGGGCGGCTCTTATGGCCGCTTGAGTGGGACCAGGCAGCCGCATGAGCCTTGTCCGGCGTCAGGGGGGTGGCTTGGGCCACCTGTCCGGTCGAATGCTTTAAGTCTTTGATAATGATTGCAGAAAAGCCGCAATACCGAACCAGCACAGCCCTTTCCGGGTCGACAATTGGCAGCCAGCGTGGCATTGCGGAAACATGAGTCAAATCAGTCGCTTTTTTATGTTTTTCGGGGCTTGACGGGGCAGGGGTTGCCCAGTAGGTTCCGCCCACTTCGACAGGCCGTATGGAATCAATTTCGCAGGCGACTCGCACGCGACACAGGATCCATAAACGCTGTTGTTTCCATCTGCGACCTTAGACGTCATTATGGGTGTAAGCCCTTGAATCTGAGGCATGATCGCGGTTCGCCGTGATCCTCTGCACATCGCAGCGCCCAAGGCCGGAAACGGTCGCGGGCGCATATTCGTTTTGCGTGTCTCGCTTGCATTTCGATGCTTGAGAGCGCGAAAAGAAGACAGACGGAATGAAAATTCCCCTTTCTTCTCCGCCATTTGGTCCACTGCTCGCTTTTTAGAAGGGCGAAGGATGCCGACGATCAGCCAGTTGATCCGCAAGCCGCGGCAACAAAAGACATATCGCGAAAAAGCCCGCCATCTGCAGGCTTGTCCGCAGAAGCGTGGTGTGTGCACCCGCGTTTACACGACGACTCCGAAGAAGCCGAACTCGGCGCTTCGTAAGGTCGCCAAGGTGCGCCTGACCAATGGCTTTGAAGTCATCGGCTACATTCCTGGCGAAGGCCACAACCTGCAGGAACACTCCGTGGTGATGATCCGCGGCGGCCGCGTGAAGGATCTTCCCGGCGTGCGCTATCACATTCTGCGCGGCGTGCTCGATACGCAGGGCGTCAAGGATCGTAAGCAGCGCCGTTCGAAATACGGCGCGAAGCGTCCGAAGTAAGAGGAGAGACACATGTCCCGCCGCCATAGCGCCGAAAAGCGCGAAGTTATTCCGGACGCCAAGTATCATGACATCGTTCTTGCGAAGTTCATGAACTCGATCATGTACGACGGCAAGAAGTCGTCGGCTGAAGCGATCGTCTACGGCGCGTTCGATATCATCGAAGGCAAGTTGAAGTCGGATCCGATGCCGATCTTCAAACAGGCTCTCGAAAACGTTGCTCCTGCAATCGAAGTGCGTTCACGCCGCGTTGGCGGTGCGACGTATCAGGTTCCGGTTGAAGTTCGCGCAGAACGCCGTCAGGCACTCGCGATCCGCTGGATCATTTCGGCTGCACGTGATCGCAACGACAAGACCATGGTTGATCGTCTCTCGGCTGAGCTGATGGACGCTGCCAACAACCGCGGTAACTCGGTGAAGAAGCGCGAAGACACGCACCGCATGGCGGAAGCGAACCGCGCCTTCGCTCACTACCGTTGGTAATAGGAACTTAAGCGCGCTCACCCGCGCAGAGGATACGAAGATGGCACGCCAATACGCTCTTGAGGACTACCGTAACTTCGGCATCATGGCCCATATCGATGCGGGCAAGACGACGACGACGGAACGCATCCTCTATTACACCGGCAAGTCGCATAAGATCGGCGAAGTGCACGATGGCGCTGCAACCATGGATTTCATGGAGCAGGAGCAGGAGCGCGGCATCACCATCACATCCGCTGCCACGACCGCGATCTGGAATGGCAAGCGCCTCAACATCATCGACACTCCCGGCCACGTCGACTTCACGATTGAAGTCGAACGTTCGCTGCGCGTGCTCGACGGTGCTGTTTGCGTGCTCGATTCCAACCAGGGCGTTGAGCCGCAGACGGAAACGGTCTGGCGTCAGGGCGACAAGTACAAAGTTCCGCGCATCGTTTTCGCTAACAAGATGGACAAAGTCGGCGCGGATTTCTTCCGTTGCCTCGATGACATCAAGAAGCGTCTCGGCGCCAAGCCGATTGCCATCCAGCTGCCGATCGGCTCGGAAAGCAACTTCAAGGGCCTCATCGATCTCGTCCGCATGAAGGCGGTCGTCTGGAAAGAAGAATCGCTCGGCGCGAAGTTCGACGACGAAGAAATTCCGGCTGACATGCTCGAGCAGGCCAAAGAATATCGCCTGATGATGGTGGAAGCTGCCGTCGAACTCGACGACGATGCCATGGCTGACTATCTCGATGGCAATGAGCCGTCAGAAGCCACTCTCAAGAAGTGCATCCGCAAGGCTGTCATCACCGGCGCTTTCTATCCTGTGCTGTGTGGCTCGGCCTTCAAGAACAAGGGCGTCCAGCCGCTCCTCGACGCCGTGGTGGATTATCTGCCTTCGCCGCTCGAGCGTGGCGCCATCAAGGGCATCGACTATAAAACAGGCGAAGAAACCGAGCGTAAGCCCGGTGACGACCAGCCCCTGTCGCTGCTCGCTTTCAAAATCATGGACGATCCGTTCGGCGTTCTGACCTTCGCTCGCGTCTATTCCGGCAAGTTCGAGAAGGGCGTTGCGCTCCTCAACTCGTCGCGTGAAAAGTCCGAGCGTGTCGGCCGCATGGTTCTCATGCATGCCAACAACCGCGAGGACGTCAGCGAGGCCTATGCCGGCGACATCGTGGCGCTGGTTGGCATGAAGGATACCCGCACCGGCGACACGCTGTGCGATCCCAACAAGGCCGTCATCCTC
>CANGOK010000268.1 GCA_947455285.1 Beijerinckiaceae bacterium
AAACGGAAAAGCGCCGTGGGGGCGTTGCCGATGGCGACGACAGCGCCCGCAAGATTTGGCCGCCACAGCTCCATCGCAGCCGCCGTGCGCGTCGTTCCAAGCTCCTTCGCCAGCGCCGCTGTGGCAGGATCATCCAACGTGCAGATGACGTCGTTATTGGCCGGCAGCCGCGCCTTGGTGACGCCATTGGCGACCATCTTCGCGTCGCACAGAATGGGCGCGCCATTGCGCAAGGCGTTACGCGCGACGATCGCGGCATCCTTCGAAAATTCCACATCGGCCGCAACCTCCACCATGCCGCAGGCATGAATGATGCGCACCGCCACGATCTCTTCTTCCGGCGTGAACCGCTTGAGATCGCTTTCGGCGCGGATCGTGGCGAAGGATCGGCGATAGATTTCCGCGCCATCGCGAATGTAGGAATAAGCGGAACTCACGGATGTATTCCTTCAGGTGACGCCATGGAGCGAAGGGCTGTGCGGCAGGCGTTGAGATCGAGGTTTTGCAGCATGGGCGCATCGCTCGCGCGGCCTGCCGAGATGAGATCATAGAGGCCATCGCGAGCCACGAGCGTTACTCGCGCGGGCGCAGGGCGCGCGCAGCCCTTGGCGCAACCTGATACGTGCAAAGTGACGCCCGAAGGCGCGAGCGAGCGAGCCAATGGCGCAAGAGCCAAAGCATCCTGCTGCGTCAATGTCGTCGCGCTGGCGCAGGAGGGGTGTCCAGAGCAAGCGATGACGGCAAGCCGCGCATCGCTTGGGTCTGCGATGACATCTGCACTTGCTTGAGAAATGATTTTCTCCGCCCCGCTTGCATCAACGCCCGGCAACAGAATCGCTCGCCACGGCGTGAGGCGCAATTCGCCGGAGCCATGATGCTCCGCCTTATCGGCGAGCCATGCGAGGCTCTGCGCGCTCACGCGGCCGAAAGCGAAACCAAGGCCCAACCAATTGCAGGCGCCAAGACTGTTGAGGCCGAGGGGTTGCGGAGACGAGCCAAGAGGCGCACCGCGCCGCGCCGGAGAAAACCCCGCTGCGCGCCAGATCCCCTCAGCGCCACGCGTGGCGACCAGCTTCGCCATTCGGCGCGGCGGTAGATCGCATTGGCGCGCTTCTTCAAAAAAGGCGCGGGCGAGAGCCCCCGCGACATCCGGCAGCGCAGCTGCTTCGATCACCGCCGCCTCGTCACCGTCGGCAAGGCGCACCTCAAAGCGCGGCGCGCCATCATGCAAGGCGAGGAAGCGGATGTCGGCGCTAACGCCGGACAGGCTCAGCCCGCCGCCATCGTCGATGGCAAAGCCGAACTTGGATGGCAGATCATGCAGCGTAGCATCGCTAACAAGGCGTTGCTCCAGCGCATATACACTGCCGCGGATATCGAAGGCCGCATCGGGCGCAAGGCCAGCGAGAGGCGAGGCGATGACGTTGCGCACGGCTTCAGCCTCTGGGCTCTCGTCAACTAGGCCATTAGCCTGCAAAGTCTCGACCAACACAGGAAGCGTCGCTTCTGTCACGCCCCGCATCTGCAGATTGGCGCGGGCGCTGAGATCCAGCAAGCCATTGCCGAAATCCTGCGCGCAGCGCGCGATGGCCCTTGCAGCGGAGGCGGAAACCATGCCGCCCGTAATGCGCAGACGCACGAGATAGCCATCGCCGCTGATCATGGGGCGAAGGGCGCCGGGGCACCAGCCCTTGGGTGGCGCCGCCGTCATGACGCAAGCCCCAAGGGATCGCCGAGCAGGTCACGCAGCAGCATCATCGATGAATTGCGACGCGAGCGCCAAAAGCCGCGACGCGCCGCATTGGCGAAAGTCTGCGCCATGGCGCTCTGCGCATCAGGATTATGCGCTGCGAGAAAGACGCGCACGGCTTCATCGCCCAACGTAGCGTCGAACATGAGATCGAAATGCTGACTTTGAACGGCGTCGGTCAACGCAGCATAGGCATATAGATTGTCGACGGTCTTCGCGATCTCCGAAGCGCCGCGATAGCCGTGGCGCATCTGGCCGGCGATCCAGCGAGGATTGGTGGCGCGGCCGCGCAGCACGCGCGCGATCTCCTCACGCAAGGCGCGCACCTTCGGTTCGTTCTCGCGCGTTCCATCGACATGATAGAGCGCGGGCGAATGGCCAAGGGCCTGCGCGGCGGCGGCGAAGCCTCCCTCGTGTTCAGCGAAGGCGTCGGAATCAAGAATATCCTGCCCGGCCATGTCCTGCACATGAACAAAGGCGTCCGCGGCCGACACCTGCTCACGAAAGGCGTCATGCGCCTCCACGCCATCGCCTGACGCGCGATAGGCATGGGAGGTCGCCGCGAGATAGGCCTCGCCAAGCTGCTCGCGCGAGCGCCATTCATCGCCTGCAAGCTTTTGCGCGAGGCCTATGCCGTAATCGCCGGGCGCAGCGCCGAATATGCGCAGGGGCGCAGCGCATCCATCGCGGCGTGCTGCGGCGATGGGATTGTCTTCGTCATTCTCATCGAGTTGCGAAATCGCCTGAACAGCAGCGTCGAACAGAGCGATCTGCGTAGCGAAGATGTCGCGGAAGAGGCCAGAAATGCGCAAGGTGACATCGACGCGCGGGCGGCCGAACACGGCCTGCGGCAGGATCTCGAAACCTGATACGCGTGACGAAGTTTGATCCCAGACGGGCCGTGCGCCGATTAGCGCCATGGCCTGTGCGAGATCATCACCCCCCGTGCGCATGGTTGCGCTGCCCCAGAGATCAATGACGATGGCGCGCGGCCAGTCGCCATGGTCCTGCACATAACGCGCGATAACCTCCTGCGCCGTGCGCTTGCCGATCTCCCATGCGGTGCGCGTCGGCACGGAGCGCGGGTCGATCGAGTAAAGATTGCGCCCGGTGGGCAGCACATCGAACCTGCCGCGCGAGGGCGCGCCCGCAGGCCCCGGCTGCACGAAACGTCCATCAAGCGCGCCGAGCAAGCCCTCAAGCTCCGCCTTCGGCGATTGCGCGAGATTGGCGCGGTCGGCCGCGGAAAGATCTGCATCATGCCATTGCGCGCTGCGGCCAAAGACATGCAGCCCATCGGCGATGCGCATATCCTTCAGGTCGCACAGCCATGCGTCGAGCCCGCCAAGAATATCGTCGGGATCGCTGCTGGCGACGCCTGCATCCTGCAAAATTCCGGTTTCAGCGGCGCGTTCGATGATGGCTTTGGAGATACGCAGCGCACGGCTTGGGTCGAGCGCTTGGGCGCTGGCGTATTCATCAAGCAAAGATTCGATCTCAATCGCCGCACCATGGCTTTCCGCAGCCGTAAGCGGCGGAGTGAGATGGCCTATGGTCAGCGCGCATAGACGCCTTTTGGCCTGCGACGCCTCGCCGGGATTGTTGACGATGAAGGGATAGATCAGGGGCTTGGCGCCAAGCAGGACCTCGGGCGCACAGGCGCCGCTCAAGGCCACCGCCTTGCCCGGCAGCCATTCCAGCGTGCCATGGGTTCCGCAATGGATCATCGCGTCGAAGCCATGGACTTCGCGCAGCCACAGATAGAAGGCGCAATAAGCATGCGAAGGCGGAAGATTGGCGTTGTGATAATCGCCCTTAACATCGACTCCGCCACGAACGGGCTGGAGGGCGACAAGCAGATTCCCTGCTTGTACAACGCGAAAGCTGAAGGCGCCGGCGCGCAGCGCGGGATCACGCTCGGGCGGCCCCCAGGCGGCTACGACCTGATCCTGAAAGCCTTGCGGCAGAGCGGCGAAAAGGCGCGCGTAGGAAGTAAGCGGCAAGCTCGCATTGGGCGCGCCCTTCG
Source organism: Beijerinckiaceae bacterium (assembly GCA_947455285.1). Classification (GTDB taxonomy): domain Bacteria; phylum Pseudomonadota; class Alphaproteobacteria; order Rhizobiales; family Beijerinckiaceae; genus Terripilifer. The sequence continues at coordinate 3,777 of CANGOK010000268.1, forward strand.
TCAGTCGCTCCATGAGCGTCAATGCGTCGATGTCGCTGACGTCATATCCCTGCCCTTGCAAGGCCTGCGTGATTGACGCAACACTTGCGGGCGTGTCGAGGCCCACAGCATAGCCTGCCTGCCCGCCCTTGTGGGGATAGTCTGAGAGTATGCAGGCGAGGCGGCGCTTGGCGGGCGGCGAGCGACGCAAATGCGCCCATGCGCGGGCAAGCTCAGCGACGAAGTGGATGCGATCCATCTCGGGCTGATGAATGACGCGGGTGAGTTCGCCGCCGTCCTGCGCATCGCTTTGCGTCTTGAATGAAACCGCGCGTGTGATGATGCGTCCGTCAAGCTCGGGCAGCGCGACATTCATGGCCAGATCGACAGCGCCGATCCCCCGGCCGGAGGCCTCCCATTGCGCTTTGCGCGTTGTCGAGAGAAT
>CANGOK010000269.1 GCA_947455285.1 Beijerinckiaceae bacterium
GACGATGCTGGGCATCGCGGAAGCGTCCACCACGCGCAGGCCCTGCACGCCATGCACCCGCAATTGCGGATCAAGCACCGGCCCGATGGGGCAGGTGCCGCAGGGGTGATGCACGGTGATGGCCGTCTTGCGGAACCATTCCTCGATATCCCCATCGGTCTTCACCGGCGGCGGGCCGACCGGGCGGCCTTTATATTCCGCCATCTGCTGCTGGTTCGCCACGTCCAGCGCCAACCGCGTGCCCTTGATGATGGTTTTCAGATCGTCGGGATGGGTGAGGAAATTGTAATGTATGCGCGGCTTGTCGAAAGGATCGGCGGAGCGCAGCAGCACCTCGCCCCGGCTCTTCTGGCGCATCAGGGCGGGGCGGATGGCGAAGGCGTCTTCAAAGGGCGCCTTGAAGCCCGGCATCCACAGATGCGCATTGGCCGCCGTGCCCCGGAAGATGAATTCCATATCGGGATATTCGAGCCCCGCCTCCGTCTTGATGAAGGCGAACAGGCTGCCCGGTAAATCGGTTCCAGGTCCTGTGCCGAAGAGCCAGGCCTGAATCATCGCCAGGGTCATGCGGTCGAGGCGCATCAATTGCTGGAAATGGCCGGGGCTGTTGCGCGCCCAGGAGAACCAGGCCGCCAGATGGTCTTGCAGATTGGTTCCCACCGGCAGATCAATGAGGGTCTCGATTCCCTGTTCGCGCAGATGGGCGGCGGGGCCAATGCCCGACAGCATGAGCAGTTGCGGCGCATTGAAGGCGCCTGACGAGATGACGACTTCCTTGTCCGCGTAGACTTTGTGGGTGAGGTCGTCCTTGCGATATTCCACGCCCACGGCGCGCGTTCCCTCGAAGAGAATGCGCGTCGCCTGCGCCTTCACCTCAAGGGTGAGGTTGGGGCGTCCCAGCGAGGGATGCAGATGGGCGCGGGCGGCCGAATGACGCTTGCCATTCTTGATGGTCTGCTGGATGGCGCCGAAGCCCTCGGTCGTGGCGCCGTTGAAATCTTCGTTCTCGCGGAAGCCGGCAGCCTTGCCCGCCTGCGTCCAGGCGTCGAACAGCGGATCGGCCCGCCCGCTCCAGCGCACATGCATTTCGCCTGAGCCGCCGCGATAGAGGTTTTCGCCCTCACACCAGGTCTCGCCGCGTTTGAAATAGGGCAGCACCTCGCGATAGGACCAGCCGGTCGCGCCCTCCTCGCGCGCCCAGCGGTCATAATCGCCCCGGTCGCCGCGCGTATAGGCCATGACATTGATGGAATGGGAGCCGCCGAGCACCTTGCCGCGCATGGCCTCGATGGCGCGGCCCTGCAGGGCGGGGTCGGACTCTGCGTCATAGCCCCAGTCATGCAAGCGATATTGGTGCATCTTGCCAAGGCCGACGGGGATATGGATCAGCGGATCAATGTCGCGCCCGCCCGCTTCCAGAATCAGCACCTCGTCCGCGCCAGATGCGCTCAGGCGATTGGCGAGGACGCAGCCCGCCGAGCCCGCGCCGACGATGATGTAATCGTAGCCGCGTTTCGTGGTCATGCTTCCTCCCCTTGATGTCTTGGTCCGAAGCGCAAGGTTCGCATGATCAAGCGAGGAAGGAAAGAACAACGCCCGGTTGGACAAATCCGCAAAGACAAGCATATTCCGCTTATGTCGCGCCGACCTTCACAGGCGCGGCGAGAGATTCAGGGGAGATTTCACAATGCTGACGACCCGTCGCGGCTTCAATGCAGCCCTTCTCACCGGCGCCGCCAGCGCGCTTGCGCCCGCCCGCGCCTTTGCCGCCGACGAGTTCATCAATGTCCTGACGGGCGGCACCTCGGGCGTCTACTATCCGATGGGCGTCGCCCTTTCGAAGATCTTCTCGCAGAAAATCCCCAACGTCCGCCCCTCCGTGCAGGCCACCAAGGCCTCGGTCGAGAATTTGGTGCTGCTGCAGCAGGGCAAAGGCGAGATCGCCTTCACGCTCGGCGACTCGCTGGCTTTCGCATGGGTCGGCGATGAGGAGGCTGGCTTCAAAGGCAAGCTCGACAAGCTGCGCGGCGTCGCCGCCATCTATCCCAATTTCATTCAGGTCGTGGCGTCGAAGGAAAGCGGCATCAAGACCCTCGCCGATCTCAAGGGCAAGCGCCTGTCGGTCGGTGCGCCGAAGTCGGGCACTGAGCTGAACGCGCGCGCCATCCTGTCGGGCGCAGGCCTCACCTACAAGGATCTCGGCAAGGTCGAATATCTGCCCTTCGCTGAATCCGTCGACCTCATCAAGAACCGCCAGCTCGACGCCACCTTGCAGTCGGCTGGCCTCGGCGTCGCCGCCATTCGCGATCTCGCCTCCTCGCTCGACATCACGGTGGTGGAAGTGCCCGGCGCCCTCGTGGACAAGATCGGCGCGCCCTATGTGAAGGCGATCATTCCCGCCAATACCTACACGGGCCAGACGCAGGATGTGCAGGCGGCGGCGGTGGTGAACTATCTCGTCACGCGCGCGGGCCTCTCCGACGATCTCGTTTACCAGATGGTCAAGGGCGTCTTTGAATCGCGCGATGAACTTGTGGCCGCGCATCAGGCCGCGCGCGACATCAAGCTTGAGGCGGCCTTGCAGGGAATGCCGATTCCCATGCATCCCGGCGCGGAAAAATATTTCCGCGAAAAGGGCGTCGTGAAGTAATCGCACTTTTCCATGGCGGGGCGCATCGACCGCCCCGCCGGCCATTTATCGAAGGCGCCCAGGCATGACAAAGACCACGCAGGACAGCGCGCAGCCCATCGTCGCGCCTAGCGAATTCGATATTGAGCATCACCTTCCCGCGGGCTGGGGCGAAGGCTTCTCGGGCAGGCTCCTGTTCTGGATCGCCGTCGCCTTTTCCGCCTTCCAAATCTACACGGCGATATTCGCCCCGCTCGCCACGCAGGTGTTGCGCGCGGTCCATGTGGGCTTTCTCATTCTCGTCGCCTGCGCGCTCGTCGCCAACCACAGCGCGCCATCGCGTTTATGGAAGGCGCTCATCTGGGCCTTCGGCCTCGCGGGCTTTGGCGTCGGCCTCTATCACTGGATCTTTTATTTCGATCTCGTGAACCGGGCGGGCGATCTCACCCATGCTGATCTTGTCATTGGCGTTGGTTCGCTGGTGATCCTCTTCGCGATCTCATGGCGATTGATGGGCGCGTCCCTGCCGCTCATCTGCCTCGCCTTCATCGCCTATGCGGCCTGGGGCCATGTGCTGCCGCGCCCCTTCGATCATCGCCCCTTCGATTTTGAACAGATCATCGAACAGCTCAGCTTCGGCACCGAGGGCATCTACGCCACGCCGACGGGCATTTCGGCGACCTATATCTATCTCTTCATCCTGTTCGGCGCCTTTCTTGAGCGCGCCGGCATGATCCAGCTCTTTAACGATGTTGCGCTTGGCCTCGTCGGCTCCTCGCGCGGCGGCGCCGCCAAGGTGGCGGTCATTTCATCGGCGCTCATGGGCACGATCTCAGGCTCGGGCGTCGCCAATGTGGTTACGGTTGGCCAGTTCACGATTCCCCTGATGATGAAGTTTGGATATCGAGGCGCCTTTGCGGGCGGCGTGGAAGCGACGGCTTCGATGGGCGGGCAGATCATGCCCCCTGTCATGGGCGCGGTCGCCTTCATCATGGCCGAGAACATCAATGTGCCCTACGCCGACATCGTGAAGGCGGCCATCATTCCCGCCATTCTCTATTTCGCCTCGGCCTTCTGGATGGTGCATCTTGAGGCGGGCAAGCGCGGGCTGCTTGGCATACCGCGCGCCGAACTGCCGAGCCCCATCGCCGCCATCAAGCGCCAATGGCATCTCGCCTTGCCGCTCATGGTGCTGATCTGGCTCTTGATGGATGGCTATACGCCGCTCTTCGCGGGCTCCATGGGCCTTGCGCTGACGGTCGTGATGATCCTTGGCGGCGCGATTGCGCTCAACCTGCAAGGCAATGCGCTGCGGGCCGCGTTGTGGATCGTGCTTGGCCTTATCGCCGCGACCTTCCTCAAATATGGCGTGAACGTTCTGCTCTGGCTCATCGGCGCGCTTGTTATCATCAGCGCCTTCACGCGCGGTGGACGCGAGACCATTCTCATCTGCCGCGACGTGCTGGCGGAGGGCGCGCGTCAGGCGCTTCCCGTTGGCCTCGCCTGCGCCATCGTCGGCACCGTGATCGGCAC
>CANGOK010000270.1 GCA_947455285.1 Beijerinckiaceae bacterium
CTGCAGACCAACAAGGTGCGCGAGGCCGTGCAGTTCTTCGACGTCATCGAGACCGTTGATCGCCCTAAGCTCGCCGAGGCTCTCGCAGCTGAGATGGCGCGCACCGGCAAGCATCCAAAGCTTTATGTCGAGGTGAACACCGGCGCCGAGCCGCAAAAGGCGGGCGTGCTGCCAGCTGACACCGACGCTTTCATCAGGGATTGCCGCGAGCGGCTGGGCCTGACCATTGAGGGCCTCATGTGCATCCCGCCGGAAGAGGGTCAGCGCTCGCCCTATTTTGCGCTTCTGGCGCAGATCGCAAAGCGAAATGGCATTCCCCTGCTGTCCATGGGCATGAGCGCCGACTTCGAACTGGCGGTGCAGTTGGGCGCGACTCATGTGCGGGTCGGCTCGGCGATATTCGGCAAACGGCCGCCTTTGGTCAGCGAATGACCATCACGCAGTCGCGTGACAGGCGCGGCAGCAGGCGTAGCATATGGGCGCGGGAGATCGCCACGCAGCCTGCCGTCGGGTCGTCGTCCTTGCGGGTCAGGTGAAAGAAAATCGCGCTGCCATGGCCGCGCACCCGTGGGCGCTGGTTATGGTCGAGGACGAGCACGACATCATAAAGACCATCGCTGCGCGCCAATTCCTCATGGCGGGCGCGGGCGGGCGATCGGACAGGGCGATTGTAATTTGCGTCCTCCGCATCGTCGCACCAACCCATGTGGGGCTTGATCGGCTGTAATGTCAGCATGGCGCCGGACGCGCGCAGGCGGTCCTGACGCCAGTAGCCGCCCTTCAGGGCGAACGTTCCGGCAGGCGTCTTGCCATCGCCTTCCCGTTTGAAGCGTGTGACGCCATTGCGGCCGAGCGCGCAGGCGATGGTCATGGCGCCCATCTGCAGTCGGCCTGCGTTGAGGCGTCCGGGCAAGGTTGTGACGACCAGGCGGCGGACCAATCCCGCGCGCGTCTTGATCTCTCTTGTCCTGTTCGCCGTCCGTTTCACCCTGATCGCCTCCACCGCTTTTTGACCAAAGGCCGACGCCAGAATACATTCACCATCAGCCGGAAGCGAATGATCGCTATGCCGACCCGGTAGGGGCCGACATGACTCAAGTACGAAAGATTCTCATCACCGACGATGATTCCGAATTGCGTGGCGCGCTGGCGGAGCAATTGGCCCTGCATGAAGAGTTCTCGCCCATTCAGGCGGAGAACGCTACGGCGGCGCTGGCCATGATTCGCACCGAGCAACCAGATCTCGTCATCATGGATGTTGGATTGCCCGATATGGATGGGCGCGAAGCCGTGAAAATCCTGCGTAAGGATGGCTTCAAGTGCCCCGTCATCATGCTCACGGGACAAACGTCCGACGCCGACACTGTGCTTGGTCTTGAGGCGGGCGCGAATGACTATGTGAGCAAGCCGTTCCGCTTTGCGGTGTTGCTCGCGCGCATCCGCGCGCATCTGCGCCAGCATGACGCGAGCGATGACGCCGTGTTCAAAATCGGCGAATATACATTTCGACCGAGTTCAAAAACGCTGCTCAACGACAAGGGCGGCAAGTTGCGTCTGACCGAAAAGGAAACGGCGATCCTGCGTTTTCTTCATCGCGCTGGCCAACAAGTTGTGAGTCGCGAGACACTTTTGCGTGAAGTTTGGGGCTATAACGCTAGCGTGACCACTCACACGCTCGAAACCCATATCTATCGCTTGCGCCAAAAGATCGAGCGTGATCCTGCGACAGCCCAGTTGCTGGTGACGGAGTCGGGCGGATACAAGCTTCTCATCTGATGCTCTCAAAAGGCGTTCGTCGTGTCGGTTGAAAACGATATTCGCAATCTCTCGCAAATTCCGATCTTCGGCGTGCTCGAAGACGATGCGCGACGTCTGATCGCCTTCTCGGCGGAAACGCGAATCCTGCGCGCGGGCGACATTCTATTCCGTCGCGGTGATCTGTCTGATTGTGGCTATGTACTCACCAGCGGCGTAATCGCTCTCGATTCGCGCGATGCTGGCGCGGCCGACATATTGGTCTCGACGCCCTTCACCTTGATCGGCGAACTCGCGCTTGTCAGCGAAACTGAACGCCCCGTAACAGCCATGGCGCGTCAGCCGAGCACTGTGCTGAAGATTCCTCGCACGTTGTTTCATCGCGTCTTGCGCGACTATCCGATCAGCGCACGAAACATGCGCGCCATGATGGGCATGCGTCTGGAGATTCTTATCCGCGAATTGGATACGCTCTCCAAGGGTTGGGATATCGGAGCCGCCCCGCCTCAGTGATCGATATCGACGAGCACCGGCACATGGTCTGACGGGCGCTCCCAGCCGCGTGCTTCTTTCACCACTTCAATCCCGCGAACGGATGCAGCGAGGTTCTCGCTAGCCCAGACGTGATCGAGCCTGCGGCCTTTGTTGGCCTTCTCCCAATCGGGCGAGCGATAGCTCCACCAGGTAAAGAGATGTTCCTGCGCGGGCACGAAGCGCCGCATCGTGTCCACCCATGCGCCGGCCTTCATCACGCCGGTCAGTTTTTCGGTTTCAACTGGCGTGTGGCTGACGATCTTGAGCATGGATTTGTGGTTCCACACATCGGTCTCGAGCGGCGCCACGTTGAGATCGCCCACGATGATGGAATGGCCCTGCGCGGGCTCGCCGCTCAGCCACTCCGTCATCTCGTCGAGGAAGGCGAGCTTATGGGCGAACTTGGGATTGGCGACGGGATCGGGTTCGTCGCCGCCCGCGGGCACATAGAAATTGTGAACGGTGATGGGATCACGACCCGCTGTTCCGCCAGCGAAAGTCACGGCGATATGACGTGCGTCGCCTTTCTCGCAAAACTCGCGCTTGTCGATGGAGGCGAAGGGCAGGCGTGAGGCGATGCAGACGCCATGATAGCCCTTTTGCCCATTGATCGCGACATGCTCGTAACCAAGCCGCCGAAAGTCAGCCGAGGGAAACTCACCGTCGCGGCATTTCGTTTCCTGCAGGCAGATCACATCGGGCTGAAAGCGCGTTGCGAAATGTTCCACGAGCGGCATGCGAAGCCGCACCGAATTGATGTTCCACGTCGCTAGTTTGATGGGCATTGGCGTGATCCTGACGTTGCGGATCAGCCCTCGCACAGCTTCCGCCGTGCTGCAAGCGCTTCGCCTCGCCAGGTCAGTTGAAGCGGTCTGTATTGATCTTGAAAAGGTCGGCCGAGGGCCGCGTCTTCAAGTCAAGATTAGAAAGCATAACCTGAGTTTCATAGCCTTGCGGATCGATCACGGTCCACTGCTTCAAGGCTGATGTCTGTGCGTCAAAAACAAGGTTGATGCGCGAGACGCCGCCAAAGGTCGCGCGGTCTTCGATGAGGATCGAGATCGCTTTTGGGTCCATCGTCACGCCCAGAATTTTCGTGTCGCGCGCGATCTCGATTTTTTCCTTCAGCAGGAATTTGAGGGGCGTCTGGCTGATGAAATAGACATCCTGCGTGGCGAGGCGCCGGTCGCGAACGGCTACGGAAGTGCCATCGGCCACGATTTCGAGCGTAGCGGGGCTGGCGTATTCAAAGCGTAGGCGTCCGGGCTTGAGCACGGAGAGCCGTCCCTGCGTGCGCTTGCCGTCCGCGCCGATCTGGACGAAGTCTGCGATCAGCGTCGGGTTGGCGTTAAACCATGCGTTGGCGTGTTCGACGGCGTTCGCTGCGTCCATCGTCGCCACCTTGGGAGGCGCTGTGTTCTTGCTGATGGCTGTAGATGCTGGCGTCGCTGTCGCAGCGGCTGGCGTTGCAGGAACGCCAAGGCCCGCCGGTCGAGGCGGCGGCAGTGGAATGGGCGCGCCCTGCGCCAGCGCTTGCGCCGAGGGCGCAGCGGCCAGAAGCGCCAATGCGAGCGCAATGCTTGAACTAAGACTCATGCCTGAACCGCTGAAAGATCGAGACCAGAGACCGCAATAGTCGCGACCTATGGCGATTATTGGACAGCTATAGCACGTTCTGGCGCGCGCGCGTCGCCGATCTCAATCGTTCGGGCCAAGCTCGAAGGCGCCCCGATCGACGCCGCCGCCAACGAGGATCTCGCGCTTGCCTGCGTGATTGGCGGCGCCGACGACGCCTTCACGTTCCATGCGCTCAACCAGTGACGCCGCCTTGTTGTAGCCGAC
>CANGOK010000271.1 GCA_947455285.1 Beijerinckiaceae bacterium
GGCGCAGCTTGGCATGACGGGCGCCAGCGCGGCGGATGTCTTCGCCGAGATCCGCGAACGCAAGAACAGGTTCTGAGCCGTGGGCGGCGCCTATCTACACGACGGCCTGAGCGCTGATGAGGTCGTGCGACTGCTCGACCTCTCGCCACATCCCGAAGGCGGCTATTACCGCGAGACCTTCCGCGACCCGCGCACGGACGCGCAGGGACGCTCGGTCTCCTCGCTGATTTATTTTCTGCTGGGGGTTGGGGACGTCTCGGCCTGGCACCGGGTGGATTCGGCTGAAGTGTTTCATTGGTACGCGGGCGCGCCCCTCTCGCTGACCGTCAGCGAAAATGGCCACGACTGCCAGTCGGTGCATCTGGGATCTGACCTGAAGGCCGGACAGCGTCCGCAGTTCGTGGTCCCGGCGCACTCCTGGCAAACCTCGACCAGCCTTGGCGCATGGACTCTCGTGGGCTGCACCGTCGCCCCAGCCTTCGAATTCACCCATTTCGAGATGGCGCCGCCGGACTGGCGGCCGCAGCCCCGAGGCCGCGGCGCCTAAAGCGCCTCAGCCCTTGCGGCTGAGGGTCTCGATCTGGCGCTGCATTTCGGAGATCTGCCGACGCATCTCGTCGAAGTCAGGCGTTGTCCCTGCCGCCTTGGGCGCAGCGGCTGCGGCGGGCTGGGCCTCAGCTTCGCTCGTTTGGGCGCCCGGCGTGAAGGGCGCGAACATGCTGATGGCCTGATTGAAAATGGCCATGTTCTTGCGGGCCTGCTCTTCCATGGCGCTGAACATCTGGCCGCCCGGGACTTCCTTGCCGCCCATGGCGTTCATGAAATCGTCCCGGATCTTCGCCTGATCATTGACGAATTTGCCGATGGAGAATTCCAGAAAACTCGGCACCACCATCTGCATGCTGTCGCCATAAAGGCGGATCAGCTGCCGCAGGAAGGTGATGGGCATGAGGGACTGACCCTCCTTGGCTTCCTGCTCGAAAATGATCTGGCCAAGAACCGCGCGAGTGATGTCTTCCCCGGTCTTGGCGTCAAAGACCAGAAAATCCTCCCCGGCCTTCACCATCTTGGCGAGGTCCTCCAGGGTCACGTAAGTGCTCGTGCCCGTATTGTAGAGGCGACGGTTCGCGTATTTCTTGATGGTGATGGGTTTCTTTTCACTGGCCATTCGTGAAGCCCTGCCCGATGAAGATAGTCCGCAGAGAATGATGCTTCTGCAGAATACCCGCCCTTCCACCATGCCTGAACAATTTTGTCACGAAATATTGCGACGCGGCATGGCGCCGGCGTGTTGGCCTTTTGGTTATGTAGACCAAAATGCAAGTTCGCCGCGCCCTTTGGGCGCTTGACCGGCGTTGGGCGGACGGGTAGCCCGGTAATGAGGCGGCAAAGGGCTTTGCTGCTCAAGAGAGAACCAGATCTCCAAGGGGCGCGACAGCTCCGATCAGTCGCAAGAGGAGTTTCCAGATGGCATCCGATATCGTGATTGTAGGCGCCGCGCGCACGGCGGTGGGTTCTTTCAGCGGCGTCTTCAATGGCACGCCGGCCCATGAACTTGGCGCTATCGCCATCAAGGCCGCGCTCGAGCGCGCCAAGGTCGACGCGGCTGACGTCGATGAGGTCATCCTCGGCCAGATCCTCGCGGCCGGTCAGGGCCAGAACCCCGCGCGTCAGGCCGCGATGAAGGCCGGCATCCCGCAAGAAGCGACCGCTTGGGGCCTCAACCAGCTCTGCGGCTCGGGCCTTCGCACCGTCGCCATCGGCATGCAGCAGATCGCCAACGGCGACGCAAAGGTCATCGTGGCGGGCGGTCAGGAATCCATGTCCCTCTCCCCCCATGTCGCCTATCTGCGCAACGGGCAGAAGATGGGCGACATGAAGCTTCTCGACACCATGCTCAAGGACGGCCTGACCGACGCCTTCCACGGCTACCACATGGGCACGACCGCCGAGAACATCGCCGGCCGTTGGCAGATCTCCCGCGAGGAGCAGGACCAGTTCGCCACGGCGTCCCAGAACAAGGCCGAGGCTGCGCAGAAGGCTGGCAAGTTCAAGGATGAGATCACCCCGGTGACCATCTCGACCCGCAAGGGCGACATGGTCGTGGATCAGGACGAATATATCAAGGCTGGCGTGACCTTCGAGTCGCTGTCGAAGCTCCGCCCCGCCTTCTCGAAGGACGGCACGATCACCGCCGGCAACGCCTCGGGCATCAACGATGGCGCCGCCGCCCTCGTGCTGATGACCGCCGCTGAAGCCAGCAGGCGCGGCCTGACCCCGCTCGCCCGCATCGCCTCGTGGGCGACCAGCGGCGTTGATCCCGCCATCATGGGCACGGGCCCGATCCCCTCGTCCCGCAAGGCGCTGGAAAAGGCCGGCTGGAAGGTCGGCGACCTCGAACTCGTCGAGGCCAACGAAGCCTTCGCCGCGCAGGCGATCTCGGTGAACAAGGACATGGGCTGGGATCCGGCCATCGTGAACGTGAATGGCGGCGCCATCGCGCTCGGCCATCCCATCGGCGCCTCGGGCGCCCGCGTCCTCACCACGCTGCTCTTCGAAATGCAGCGCCGCAACGCGAAGAAGGGCCTCACCACCCTTTGCATCGGCGGCGGCATGGGCATCGCCATGTGCTTGGAACGCTAAGTCAGGCATCCAAGCCTAAAGTCGCTACCCGAAAGCCTAAGTGAGCGAGACGGCCGGGTCTGGTAAAACCCGGCTGTCATTCGCAAGGGAGGATTAGAAATGTCACGAGTCGCAGTCGTCACCGGTGGTTCGCGCGGCATTGGCGCCGCCATCTCCAAGGCTCTCAAGGCTGCTGGCTTCAAGGTCGCCGCCAACTATGCTGGCAACGATGAAGTCGCCGCGAAATTCCGGCAGGAAACCGGCATCCCCGTCTACAAGTGGGACGTCTCCGATTACGACGCCTGCGCCGCTGGCCTCGCCTCCATCGAAAAGGACCTCGGCCCCATCGACGTGCTGGTGAACAATGCGGGCATCACCCGCGACGGCTTCTTCCACAAGATGACGCCCGAGCAGTGGAACGCTGTCATCAACACGAACCTCAATTCGCTGTTCAACATGTGCCGCCCCGTCGTCGAGGGCATGCGCAACCGCAACTTCGGCCGCATCATCTGCATCTCCTCCGTCAATGGACAGAAGGGTCAGGCTGGCCAAGCGAACTATTCCGCCGCCAAGGCTGGCGAGCTCGGCTTCATCAAGGCTCTGGCTCAGGAAAACGCCAGCAAGGGCATCACGGTCAACGCGATCTGCCCGGGCTATATCGGCACGGAAATGGTTCGCGCCATCGCCCCCGAAGTGCTGGAGAAGCGCATCCTGCCCCAGATCCCCGTGGGTCGTCTTGGCGAGCCCGAAGAAATCGCTCGCGTCGTGGCGTTCTTGGCGGCTGACGAATCCGGCTTCATCACCGGTTCGACACTGTCGGCCAACGGCGGCCAGTACATGATCTGATCGATCGAGCCATTAGGCTCAAACAAATCGGCCCGCCCCTGACGAAGGGGCGGGCCTTTTTATTGCGCGTCGCCGCCGCTTACTTGATCGGCGGCTTGGGCAGGCCGGAATCGCCCGGCTCCATGTGGAAGGTGTAGTCGAGCGTATACCAAGGCTCGCTCACGTCGGACGCCGGAGGCGTGCCCGTTTCGTGGCGGCGATAGTCGCCCACCAGCGCCTTGGTGACGCCGAAGACCACGTCGTTTTCGAGATATTTCGCGCCCTGCACGAAAACCTGCGTGACTAGCGTCTTGAAACCGTCCTTGTGGAGCAGGAAGTGAATATGGGCCGGGCGCCAGGGCTCGCGCTTCTGGAACAGGACCATATCGCCGACCGGCCCGTCGGTCGGGATCGGATAGCCCGCGGGCAGGATCGAGCGGAAGGAGAAGCGCCCGTCCGCATCGGTGTGGAACTTGCCGCGCAGGTTATGTTCGGCCTGTTCGGGGTCCTGATTTTCATACATGCCGGTGGTGGAGGAGTGCCACACATCGATCTCGACCCCGGCCATGGGCTGGCCCTTGTCATCAACCACGCGGCATTCGGCGAAAAGGGCTGGGCCGGGGGTGGGCGAGCGCAGCA
>CANGOK010000272.1 GCA_947455285.1 Beijerinckiaceae bacterium
GCCACGGAACGACGCGTCAGATTCATGATGTCTACTCCAAAGGGGCGTGGACGCAGCCCCTCGGGGCTCTCCAGCGCTTTAGCTGCATTTTTAACCGCGCCCGCAAGCGGCAAGCACAAATCGGCGCGTGATGAGGACCATAGGCGGAACCAGATAATAACACAAGCGGAAATTGCATTTTATATATTCATACAAATTTAATATGTTATTTCGTCTTCCCCGCCTCCCACCCTAGAATGGCCTGCTTGCGGGCGAGGCCCCAATGGTACCCGGTGAGCTGGCCCGAAGCGCCTAGCACACGATGGCAGGGCACAACGAAGGAAATCGGATTGCGCCCCACCGCGGCCCCCACAGCCCGAGCCGCGCGCGGCTTGCCGATACGCCCGGCCAGCGCCGAATAGGTCGTGGCGGCGCCCAAAGGCACGTTAAGCAGGCTGCGCCAGACGCTGACCTCGAAATCGCTGCCGATCAGCACCACACGCAGGGGCTGCTCGGATCGCCAGCAAGCGGGATCGAACACGCGCTGCGCATAGGGCGCGGTCTCCGCGTCGTCATGTTCGAAACGGGCGCGCGGCCAGCGGCGGGCCATATCGGCGAGGGCCGCCGCGCGAGCGGCTTCTTGGCCATCGTGGCCTTCTTCGTCCACCCAGCCAAGCCCCGCCAGACCACGAGGGCTCGCCACCAGGAGGGCCTCTCCAAAGGTAGAGGCGTGCCAGCCATAGGCGAGGGTCAGACCCTCCCCCCGCGCCTTGTATTCGCCCGGCGACATGGCCTCGTGGGTGACGAAAAGATCATGCAGCCGCCCCGGCCCGGACAGTCCGACCTCCAAAGAGGCGTCCAGCACCGAGGCGCTGTCGCGCAACAGGGCGCGCGCATGATCAATGGTCAGGGCCTGCAGGAAAGCCTTGGGGGACAAGCCCGCCCAGCGGTTGAACAGATGGGTCAGGTGAGATTCGGACAGGCCCGCATGATCCGCCATCTCGCTGACCGAGGGCTGCGCCTTCCAGTGCTCGCCAAGAAAAGCGATGACGCGCCGAACATGAGCGTAATCCGCCGCCGCCTGCACCAGCATGGGCGATGCGCTGTTCGCGGCTTCCTCAAGTTTCAGCATGGCGCCTCCTGCGCGCGAACATGCGCGCAATCGAGGCGCGACGCCACCCGAAAGCTGGGCTCAGGAAAACCGCGGCCCCCGTCGCGCCTGCGCCAGAGCCATCGACAGATCCCGCGCGAAATCAGCGCGCGCCTGCGGCCCCAGCGCCGCCGCGACCTCGACCCGGCGCCCGCGCGACACAAGATCAAGCCGGGTGACGCCATAGTCCTCCATCTCCTGCCGCTCAAGACGAACGAAACCGGGGCTGAACCGCCATTCGCGACGCCTGCCAGCCGCGCTCACCCGCTCGACGCTGAGCTCCACCGGCGTAACGGAAACATCCTCATAGGCCCTCGCCGCCCTGTAGTTGAGGCGGAAGGCCATATAGAGCAGCAGAATATCAAGCCCGAGGAACCCGGCGACCGGCCACGCGCCCAGAACCACGAAGGGGATGCTGGAGGCCGCACAAGAGGCTGCGAAGATGGCGATCAGCAGACGGAATCCACGCGCATCAAGCGACCGGTGGGGCCTGATGCGGGTGCGGAAAATAAGCTCGTCACAAGGATCGATCATGGCGGGAAACGCAGGGCTTGGTTGCGGTTCAGCTCATAGTTATAAGGCTTCCATGGCAGGTTTGAAGAGCGCGGCGGCGCGTAAAAAAAGCGCACCCGCAACCAAAGCGAAGCCGGCCGCAAAGCCTGCAGCGAAAAAGCCTCGCGCGCGCAAGGTTGTGAGCGCAGCCGCAATCCATGAAATCTTCAGCCGTTTTCAGAAGGCCAATCCCGAGCCCAAGGGCGAACTTGAATATGTGAACCCCTTCACGCTGCTGGTCGCCGTGGTGCTTTCGGCGCAGGCGACCGACGTCGGCGTGAACAAGGCGACGCGCGCCCTTTTCGCCGTGGCCGATACGCCGCAGAAGATGCTGGCGCTCGGCGAAGACAAGGTGCGCGACTACATCAAGACCATCGGCCTCTTCCGCGCCAAGGCCCGCAATGTCATCACGCTCTGCGAACAGCTGATCCGCGACTATGGCGGTCAGGTGCCGCAGGATCGCGAGGCGCTGGAGACCCTGGCGGGGGTCGGCCGCAAGACGGCCAATGTGGTGCTGAACATGGCTTTCGGTCATGAGACCATCGCCGTCGACACCCATCTTTTCCGCGTGTCGAATCGCATTCCCCTCGCCATCGGCAAGACGCCGCTGGCGATCGAACTGGGGCTCGAACGCGTCATCCCCGCCCCGTTCAGGCTTCACGCCCACCACTGGCTGATCCTGCATGGGCGCTACATCTGCAAGGCGCGCAAACCAGCCTGCGAACGCTGCATCATCGCGGATCTATGCACCTCGCCGGAAAAGACGATTTAACGAAGCCTTCACCATATACCCGGGCCTTCCGAACGGAAGGCTGAAGGCTGTTGTCCGCGCGCGCCGCCTCGCCTATACGAAGCGGCCTTCCATTCATCAGGTGAGTTGCGAAAGCCCCCATGGCGACGCTCTATCATCATCCCTTCTGCCCGCACTCGCGCTTCGTGCGGCTCGTGCTCGCCGAATATGGCCTTGAGCCGCGCCTCATCGAAGAGCGCGCCTTTGAACGACGCCCGGAATTCCTGATTCTCAACCCAACAGGCCAGACCCCTGTTCTGGTCGAGGAGGCCACGCCCTCGGTGCCCGGCGCCGCGGTGATCGCCGAATATCTCGACGAGACGAAAGGCCTCGCTTTCGGCGAGAGGCGCCTCCTGCCCGAAGACCCGCTCGGGCGCATCGAAGTGCGCCGGCTGATGGAATGGTTTCATGGCAAGTTCTTCGCCGAAGTCTCCAACTGGCTGGTGATGGAGAAGATCTACAAGCGCTACATGCCGACCGACCTTGGCGGCGGCGGGCCCGATATGGAGCTGGTGCGCGCGGCGCGCCAGAATATCCGCTATCATATGCGCTACATCGGTTGGTTGGCCGGTCAGCGCAATTGGCTTGCAGGGGACAAACTCTCCTATGCGGATCTTGCGGCCGCCGCCCACCTGTCCTGCATCGACTATCTGGGCGACGCGCCATGGGGCGAGGACGAAGCGGCGAAGCACTGGTATGCGCGGATCAAGTCGCGCCCCTCGTTCCGCACGATCCTGGCCGACCGACTGCCCGGCATGGCGCCGGCGGACAGCTACACGGATCTCGACTTCTGACGCCCCGGCTGCGCCAGAAACTTGATGCGCAAGCAAAGACGCTTGGCTTCGACCTTTGCCGTGTGACCAAGCCCGACGCCATTCCGCAAGCCCCCGCACGTCTACGCGAATGGCTGGAGAGCGGCGCGCAGGGCGACATGGAATGGATGGCGGAGACGCAGGATCGTCGCGCCGATCCACGCGTGCTCTGGGACAACGTGCGCTCCATCATCGTGCTTGGCGTGAACTATGGGCCGCAGGGCGACGCGCTCGCGACCCTGCTGGAGAAATCAGCCGGCAATATCTCCGTCTATGCGCGCCATCGCGATTATCACGATGTCATCAAGGGCAAACTAAAGCTGCTAGCCTCATGGCTCATTGCGCAGGCGGGCGAAGGCGATGTGAAGGTTTTCATCGATACCGCCCCGGTGATGGAGAAGCCCCTCGCGGAAGCTGCGGGTCTTGGTTGGCAGGGCCGCCACACCAATCTCGTCTCGCGCGACTTCGGCTCATGGCTGTTTCTCGCGACGATCTTCACCACGCTCGACTTTGAGCCGGATGCGCGCGAGATCGACCATTGCGGCTCCTGCCACGCCTGTCTCGACGCCTGCCCCACCAAGGCTTTCCCAGCGCCCTATCAGATCGACGCGCGGCGCTGCATTTCCTATCTCACCATCGAAAACAAAAACCATATCCCGCCTGAGTTTCGCGAGCCCATCGGCAATCGGATCTATGGCTGCGACGATTGCCTCGCTGCTTGCCCATGGAACAAATTCGCGAAGGACGCGCGCGAGGCGAAGCTGATCGCAAGGGCTGATCTTGA
>CANGOK010000273.1 GCA_947455285.1 Beijerinckiaceae bacterium
AGGAACCTGTGCTACTTACGTGTGGAGTCTGGCGCTGGCAATCGCTGAACCAGACCATGAAACAAGGATAAGGTGGATGACGTTTCAGGTGCTTTTGCGAATGGCTGCGCTTGCGGGCCTATGGGCTGCGGGCGCTCCGGCGCTGGCGCAGGAGGCCTGTCCGCGCACCGATGCGCTGGGCGTGTCGCGCGTGGTGGAGGTGAATCCCAAGGGCGGCCTGAAACTTGGCCTGAAATCTTATCCACAGACTTTGGCGCTGGAAAAGGGCGAGGTGGTCCTGACCTTCGACGATGGGCCGCTGCCCGCCACCACAGGACCGATTCTCAAAGCGCTCGACGATGAATGCGTGAAGGCGACCTTTTTCCTCGTCGGCCGCAATGCGGAGGCGAACCCGACATTCGTGGCGCGGGAGCGCGCGCGCGGCCACACCGTCGCCCACCACACATTCAGCCATCCCTTCATCACCATGCGCGGCTTCAGCGAAGCCGAGGCGAAAGCCGATATGGATCGGGGCTTCGCCGCCGATGATCGCGCCGCCTTTGGGCAGGCGGGCGCTGCGCCGCGCACGCCCTTCTTCCGCTATCCCGGCTTCGCCGATACGCCCGAACTCAACGCCTGGCTCGCGCGGCGCAACATCGCGGTCTTCGGCGCCGACCTCTGGGCCTCGGACTGGCTCGACATGAGCCCGCAGAAGACTATGGAGCTTTTGCTGTCGCGGCTCGATCAGGCTGGCAAGGGGATCATCCTGCTGCATGACACGCGCCCGCAAACCGCGAAGTTGCTGCCGGACCTCCTGCGGGCCCTGAAGACGCGCGGCTATCGCATCGTACACATCGTGCCCGCCAAGGATGACGCCGAGACGCCGCTCGCCAAGGCGGGGCCGGGCTGGAGCTCCGAGACCGAAGTGAATATCGCCAAGGTCTGGCCAAAGATCCTCGCCGAGAAACGCCGCCTTGCGAAGGGCGCGCAGGCGCCTCGCGACTGATTTCCCTGCCAAGCTAATTTGCGCCACACTATGCGTCATGAGCGAGACTCAAGACGCAAGCGAAGCCCTTATCTACCGTCGCACGATCATGCTGATCGCGGCGCTGGTGCTCGCCATCTGCCTTGGCGAAACGCTCTACGGCCTGGCGCTCGACTCGCGCTTTCTCATCCGCGACGGCCTCGAATGGGCCTACGATGTCGTGATTTTCGCCACTGCGGCCGCCGCCTTCGGTCGGGGCCTTCGCGCCGAACGCCGCGCCGCCTTTGCGCTGGCCGCAGTGCTGCTTGGCGCATGCCTTGTTACAACGTGGCAGATCTGGCGCGCGTTCGTTGATCCGCCCGAGGTGGAGCCCTTCAGCATAACCGTCGCGGGCATGCTGATCATTGCTGAATCTTGGGCGGTGGTTGCGTTGCTCTGGCGCTTTCGCCGCTCCCATCATCCCGTCATCGAAGCCACATGGCTTTCTGCGCGCAACGACGCCGCGACCTCGACGCTTTATGCGCTCGCCATGATGGCCGCGCGCTTTGCTCCCGTCACATGGCCGCAGATGGCGGTTGACGCCATCTCGGCTATTCTGTGCCTTCAGGCGGGCGTCCAGATATTGCGTGAGCTGATGCGCAGCAAAGGTAGCGAATTCGCTACCGAGAAAGAAGGGGCAATGACATGAAGAAGATCGCGCTTGTGACCGGTGGCGGCTCGGGCATCGGCCGCACGGCCGCTTTGTCCCTTGCTGGCGCGGGCTTCACGCTGGTGCTGGCCGGGCGCAGGCCGGAGCCGCTCGAGGCCGTGGCCGCCGAGATCGCGGACAAGGGCGGCGAGGCGCTTGCGGTCCCCTGCGATGTCGCTGAAGAGCCTCAGGTGGCGGCGCTGTTCGAGACCATCGCGGAAACCTATGGGCGGCTTGATCTGCTGTTCAACAATGCGGGGCTTTTCTCACCACCCGGCTTGCTCGAAGACGTCGAGGTGGAGCGGTGGAAGGCCGTCGTTGACGTCAATCTCAACGGCGCCTTCTGGTGCACCCAGCACGCCTTCCGCATCATGAAGCGACAGGACCCGCAGGGCGGGCGCATCATCAACAACGGCTCTATCTCGGCCCACGCGCCGCGCCCCAATTCCGCAGCCTATACGGCGACGAAACACGCGATGACCGGCCTCACGAAAGCCGCCGCTCTCGATGGCCGCAAATACGATATCGCCGTTGGGCAAATCGACATCGGCAACGCAGAGACCGACATGACAGGCCGCATGCGCGCGGGCGTGCCGCAAGCCAATGGAACGGTCGCGCCCGAACCGTTGATGGACCTGAGACATGTGGGCGACGCGCTGGTCTATATGGCGAACCTGCCGCTCGACGCCAATGTGCAGTTCATGACGGTGATGGCGACGAAGATGCCGTTTGTCGGGCGGGGGTGATTCACCCTCCCCCTTGTGGGGAGGGTCGGCCGCGTTAGCGGACGGGGTGGGGGTCTGCGCATGCTGATCGTTGGCGTGGTTGCAAAGGATGTTCACCTGCAAAGGCCTCACGACCCCCACCCCTTACCCCTCCCCACAAGGGGGAGAGGAACTGCCGTTGCGCGTTACTTCGCCTTCTCATACTGCAGCTCACCGGCAACATAAGTCGCCTGCACCGCGCGATCATCGCCCAGCGTCATCTGGATGAACAGGGCTTCGTGGATGTCTTTCGCGAAGCCCATGCGATAATCGATCAGCGGCGTTGATTTCATGTCGAGCACGACGAGGTCCGCTTCCATGCCCGGCGCGATGGAGCCCACCTTGTCCTCGATATACATGGACTGCGCCCCGCCGCGCGTCGCCAGATAAAACGCATGACCGGCGGTGAGGCGGTGCTTGTGAACCATGCCGGCTTTATAGGCTTCGCCCAGCGTCGTCATGATCGAGAAGGACGTGCCCCCGCCAATGTCGGTGCCCAGCCCCACGCGAAGCGGCCTGTCTGCGCGTTTGGCTCTGGCGATGTTGAAGGCGCCGCTGCCGATGAAGGAGTTCGACGTCGGGCAATGGGAGATCGCCGAGCCCGTGCGATGCATGCAGCACATTTCATCTTCGTCGAGATGCACGCCATGGGCGAAGACTGCGCGAGGCCCGCAGAGCCCTGCGTGGTCATAAACATCCGTATAGTTCTTGCGCTCGGGGAAGAGGTCGCGCACCCATGCGATCTCATCGAGATTTTCCGACACATGGGTCTGCATGTAGCAGTCGGGATGCTCCTTCCAGAGCGCGCCGGCGGCCGCGAGCTGTTCGTCGGTGCTGGTTGGAGCGAAACGCGGCGTGATGGCGTACATCAGCCGCCCGCGCCCGTGCCAACGGCCAATCAGCGCCTTGGAATCATCGTAGGCGCTTTGCACGGTGTCGAGCAGGTAAGCGGGTGCGTTGCGGTTCATCAGCACCTTGCCCGCGGCCATGCGCATGTTCAGCCGCTCCGCCTCTTCGAAGAGCGCATCGACAGATTGCGGAAAGACGGTTCCGTAAACGCAGCTCGTCGTGATGCCGTTGCGCAGGGACTCCCGCAGGAAGATCTTCGCCACCGCGCGGGCATGGTCCTTGTCGCTGAAGGCGCCTTCGGCGGGGAAGGTGTAGGTCTCCAGCCAGTCGAGCAATTGCGTCCCGAAGGACGCTATGACCGGCACTTGTGGAAAATGCACGTGGGTGTCGAGAAATCCCGCGGAGATCAGCTTGTCCGGCCCGACATTGCGGATCGGCAACCCCTGCGGCAGTTGCGGCGCGACCTTCTCGGCGGGGCCGAAATGGGTGATGCGCCCGCCGCCCATCGCGACGATGGCGTCGGACTCATAGACCATCGCGGCCTCAAGCCCCTCGATGAATGGGTCGGCGCGGAAGGTGAGCGCGGGGCCGCGCAGGGCGTGGGTGGGCGTGTGCGTCATGCAGTAGATCCTTTACCAGCGCACAGTTCCACGGATCACAGGTCAAGTTCAAGTATTGCGTAGCAGCGCGTCTGTGCATGACGCCGCAGGCCTGCTTGCGCGCGCCCGTGCGCAGGTTACAAGGCTTTCATGCCGGTACACCTCATCAAGCTTTGCGTCGGG
>CANGOK010000274.1 GCA_947455285.1 Beijerinckiaceae bacterium
ATTCTTTTTCGAATCGCCTCGGGATCGCCGGGCTCGCCGCTACGCTCGTTCTGATCGCCCAGCAGGCCTCCGCCGCAGATTTCAAATTCCCGGTCGAAAGCGCGCCCGAATATATCAGCAAGCCTGTTGAGCTTGGTTCAGGCTGGTATTTGCGCGGCGATCTCGGCTGGAGCAATAACAAGGGACCGCAGCTTGCGCCCGAGACCCCCAATGTCAGACATATCAACTGGGCCGTCGACGTTGGCGCAGGTTTTAAGTTCAATGACTGGCTGCGCAGCGACCTGACGATCGGGTGGAACAAGCCACGCGATTTCACCAAGACAAGCAATGCCGTTACTTGCCCATATAAGCTCATCGGACTGACCAATCAGGTCACCAACCTCAAAGACGGCTATCTGTGGGATCCGGTGCACGACACCTGCGATCCCGTCACCAAGGCGCAGTTGAACAAACTCGACCTGATGTGGAACGCCTATTTTGATCTTGGTTCATGGCGCGGATTCAGCCCCTTTATCGGGGCAGGCGCAGGCGTCACGGTTCTGCGCGCCAATACGACCCTGCGCTACCTCAAGACCGCTGATGGCGAGGAATATGCTGCTGATCTGACGCGTAGCGATACATACCCAGGCGTCTGGGCTGACGCATCTGGAAATGCGATCACATCTTGGACCGATCGATACGGCGTCGCCCAATCGGGTCAGCCTACGGTCTCATTCGCCAAACAGGTCTGGACACGTCAAAACAGCAAAACGTCCTTCAACCTCGCATGGTCGCTCATGGGCGGCGTCGCCTATGACATCACGCCTCAACTCAAAGGCGAGATCAGCTATCGCTATTTGAATTCGGGATCGTTCACGAGCCTTTCTAGCCCGTTCTTAGGCACGGCGAAGAGCAGCATTGATTCGCATCAGGTGCGTGTTGGCTTTCGCTACATGATGGACTGATCCAGGCAGGATCAGGCCCAAATCCAGACTGGCGGAACGGCGGGCGTTCCCCGCCGTTTTGCGCGCCTTCCGCACTTGACGCGCATGGCGCCAAAGGCGTATCGCGGCTGCGGGACACTTCCCCCCAACGGGAAGCGCCCATCTGAGAGGATGGTCAATCATGACGAATGCGCCGACGGTTCGCCCCGCGAATCCTAATTTCTCGTCCGGCCCCTGCGCCAAGCGCCCCGGATACAATCTCCATAACCTCGCTGACGCGCCGCTCGGCCGCTCGCACCGCGCCAAGGTCGGCAAGGTGAAGCTGAAGCTCGCCATCGACCTCACCCGCGAAGTTCTGGGCGTCCCCGCTGATTATCTCATCGGTATCGTGCCCGCCTCCGACACCGGCGCCGTCGAAATGGCCATGTGGTCGCTGCTCGGCGCCCGCGGCGTCGACATGCTCTCCTGGGAAAGCTTCGGCGATGGCTGGGTCACGGACGTCGTCAAGCAGCTCAAGCTGAAGGACACGCGCGTCATCAAGTCCGGCTATGGCGAGATCCCGGATCTCTCCTCGGTCAATTTCGACAATGACGTCGTCTTCACCTGGAACGGCACCACCTCAGGCGTGAAGGTTCCGAACGGCGACTGGATCCCGGCTGACCGTCAGGGCCTGACCATCTGCGACGCCACCTCGGCGGCTTTCGCGCAGCGCCTCGACTGGGCCAAGCTCGATGTCGTGACCTTCTCCTGGCAGAAGGTGCTCGGCGGCGAAGCGGCGCATGGCATGCTGATCATTTCGCCCCGCGCCGTCGCGCGGCTTGAGAGCTACCAGCCCGCATGGCCCATGCCGAAGATCTTCCGCCTGACCAATGGCGGCAAGCTCATCAAGGGAATCTTCGAAGGCGACACGATCAACACGCCCTCCATGCTCTGCGTTGAAGACTATATCGACGCCCTGCAGTGGTCGAAGTCGCTGGGCGGCCTCGATGGCCTCATCAAGCGCGCCGACGCCAACCTGAAGGTGATGGCCGACTGGGTCGCCAAGACCGCGTGGGTGGACTTCCTCGCCGCGAATGAAGCGATCCGCTCCAACACGAGCGTGTGCCTCAAGATCGTCGATCCCGCGATCACGGCTCTTTCCGTCGAACAGCAGGCCGCTTTCGTGAAGCAGCTGCCCGCGCTGCTCGATAAGGAAAAGGTCGCTTACGACATCGACGGCTATCGCGATGCCCCTCCCGGCCTTCGCATCTGGTGCGGCGCGACCGTCGAGACCAGCGACGTCGAAGCCCTGACTCATTGGCTCGACTGGGCCTTCGCCAAGGCGAAAGCCGAACTGGCCTGATCAAGCAGCCCTCTCCCGGAAAACGGGAGAGGGCTTTCACAACTTCCCCCTCATCGCGCGTTCGTCTCCGTGAAGACGCGCGCCTATCAGAGAAGAGCAAATCCATGGCTCCTCGCGTTCTCATTTCCGACGCCCTGTCGCCTGCCGCTGTGCAGATTTTCAAAGACCGCGGCGTTGAGGTCGACTTCCAGCCCAACCTTGGCAAGGACAAGGACAAACTCGCCGAGATCATCGGCAACTATGATGGCCTCGCCATCCGCTCCGCGACCAAGGCCACCGCCAAGCTGCTTGAACAGGCAACTCGACTGAAGGTCATCGGCCGCGCGGGAATCGGCGTCGACAATGTCGACATCCCCGCCGCCACCGGCAAGGGCATCATCGTGATGAACACGCCCTTCGGCAATTCCATCACGACCGCCGAACACGCCATCGCCATGATGTTCGCTGTGGCCCGTGAAATCCCCGCCGCCGACGCCTCCACCCAGGCTGGCAAGTGGGAAAAGAACCGCTTCATGGGCGTCGAGATCACCGCCAAGGTGCTCGGCATCATCGGCTGCGGCAACATCGGCTCCATCGTCGCCGACCGCGCTCTTGGCCTCAAGATGCGCGTCATCGCTTTCGACCCCTTCCTGTCGCCCGAGCGCGCGCTCGATCTTGGCGTCGAGAAGGTCGAGCTCGACGATCTCCTGCGCCGTGCTGATTTCATCACGCTGCACACGCCGCTGACGCCCCAGACCCGCGGCATCATGAATGCGGAAAATCTCGCGAAGACGAAGAAGGGCGTGCGCATCATCAACTGCGCGCGCGGCGAACTCGTTGATGAAGCGGCCATGCGCGACGCGCTTGTTTCAGGCCATGTCGGCGGCGGCGCCTTCGACGTGTTCTCCGATGAGCCTGCGACCGAAAACGTTCTGTTCGGTCTGCCGAATGTCGTCTGCACGCCGCATCTTGGCGCCTCCACCACCGAGGCGCAGGAGAATGTCGCCCTGCAGGTCGCCGAGCAGATGTCGGACTACCTGATGCGCGGCGCCATCTCCAATGCGGTGAACTTCCCCTCGATCACCGCGGAAGAAGCGCCGAAGCTGAAGCCCTTCATCGCGCTGGCCGAAAAGCTCGGCTCGTTCGCTGGCCAGCTCACCGACACCGGCATCACCAAGGTGACGATCACCTATGAAGGCGCCGTGGCCGATCTCAAGGTGAAGGCGCTGACCGCCTCCGCCATCGCCGGCCTGCTGCGCCCTGCCCTCTCCGACGTCAACGTCGTCTCGGCGCCGATCGTCGCCAAGGAGCGCGGCATCGTCATCGACGAAGTGACCCGCGCGGCTGAAGGCGATTATGAATCGCTCATCACCCTGAGCGTCACGACCCAGACGCAGGAACGCGCCATTGCGGGCACCGTCTTCCACGATGGCAAGCCGCGCATCCTCGCGATCAAGGGCATCAAGGTCGACGCAGAATTCGCGCCCTCGATGGTCTACGTGACCAATGAGGACAAGCCGGGCTTCATCGGCCGTTTCGCCAGCATGCTGGGCGATGCGGGCTTGAACATCGCGACCTTCGCGCTCGGCCGTGACCGTGAAGGCGGCTCGGCCATCGCGCTCGTCGAGGTGGATGGCTCCGTGCCGGATCAAGTGCTCGCCAAGGTGCAGCAGATCCCCGGCGTGAAGCAGGCCAAGGCGCTCAAGTTCTGATCGCGTCAGATCATCGAAACAAAGAGGCGTCGGAGCGATCCGGCGCCTTTTTTATTTCAGCGCCTGCCAAGCTCCGAAATGAACAGGCC
>CANGOK010000275.1 GCA_947455285.1 Beijerinckiaceae bacterium
GCGTCGCCACCTATGATGTCACCAAAATGGCACCCGCGCTGACCGCTGGTGGTGCCTACGACACCGCACAGGCCGAAAAATACCTTGGCTTCATCGTCGAGGCGGAGGTCGCAAACAAGAAGTTTCAGTATCAGGTCACGCAGGGCGATATCGATACCGCCAACGCTGCTGAGGCGGCTAATACCGGCGACGGTGCCAAGTCCCTGGAAAACCGCATCACGGAAGCCCTCGGCAAAAAGATTCAGGCTGGCTTGGGCTCCAATTACGTCGTCCACTACGCCACTGACGGGACAGCCTCGCCTGCTGCTGATGGAAACCTCACGGTTGAGTTGGATTCCGGAGCGGCAGGCACGAAGCTTACTAGTACGAACACGAAAGTTACCCATGGCGTGAAGGGGGATCTCTCGGTAATTGGCGGGTCAGACCTGGATATCAAGACAGCTTCCAGCGCCTACGACGGCCTCCAGGCCATCGACTCCGCCCTTCAGGTGGTCAACGAGAAGCGTTCCAACATGGGCGCCATCATCAGCCGGCTGCAGTTCGCTTCGGACAACCTGTCCAATGTGGCGGCTAAAGCCTCGGAATCCCGCAGCCGCATTGAGGACACCGATTACTCGACGGCTACGACCGAGCTCGCCAAGCGCAACATCATCCAGCAGGCTTCGCAGGCGATGTTGGCTCAGGCCAACCAGGCTCCCCAGCTGGTGCTGCAGCTCCTCAAGTAAGCTTCAGCTAGCTGAACGCAGAATAAGAAAAAGGGCGGGGATAATCCCCGCCCTTGACGTTTTTGCTGAACAATCAGCTTGGATTACTTGGTCACCTTCGCCTTGCTGGCGACCTTCGGGCTGGGGTCATCCCAGCGGTAGGTCAAGCTGAGTGCGATGATGTCGACGTGAGCCTTCGTCGTCGCGACAAGGTTGAGAGGGCCATAGGTCGGATGGGTGATCAGGCTCGGGTTGCCCGAAACGACGTTGATCGATCCTGTCTTGCCGAAGAGATGCGCATAGGAGGCGTCGAGGCTCAGCTTGTTGTTGATGCCGTAGGTCGCGCCAAGGGTCGCCCAGGTGCGGTCGCTGTCAGGCAATCTCACGCTGCGGGTGGCGTCGGTGATCGGCGACTTTTCAAGACCAAGGCCTGCGCGCAGGGTCAGGTCCTTGTTCCACTTGTATTCGCCGCCGAGAGACGCATACCAGCTGTCGCGATAATCGAAATAAAGCGTCGTGGCGGTGAAGCCGGTCGTGGTCAGCACGGGGAATCGGGTGAAGCTTCCCCAATGCGTCCATTCGTAACCAGCGAGAACCGTGAAGTCATTGGTCACTTGCTGGCGCAGACCCACAGTCACCTGTTCCGGCAGCTTCATGTTGGACGTGATGTCCGTGACGGCCGTCGTCGTGAGCGTGCCCGACAGTTTCGGAGAAACGCCGGAGCGATAGCCAATGCCGACCTCGCCGCCCTTCCAGGGCTTCAGGGTCACGCCGCCCGTGAATCCATAGGCGGTGTCGTCGCCTTCAAGAACGCCATTCGCCGAAGTGAGGCGAACCTTGAAATTCATGACCTGAACGCCAGCGCCCACTGAAAGCCAATCATTGACCTGATAGGCGAGGGTGGGGGTGACGTTCGTCGAGGCGACCCTTGAAGTCAGGCCATAATATTTGCCGATCCAGCCCGTGGGGTTCTGGGTGACGAGGCCGAAGGGCGCGTTCACCGAGAGGCCGACCCACAGCTTGTCCATGACCTGCCAAGACGCGTAACCGGCAGGCACCAGCGCGTCCTGCGCGATGTCGCCGGTAGCTGCAGACGTTCCCGTGATGGCGACAAGCGTCGCGCTCTTGGAAGCGTCAGGCGTGGTCTTGGCGTAAGGCAGAATGCCCGACAGGGAGAGTGAGGTCTGGATGCCCGGGCTGTTGGTCAGGGTCGCCGGATTCCAGAACATGGCAGAAATGCCGCCGGCGCCAGCCGCAACGCCAGCAAAAGCGCCGCCCATGCCGCCTGCGCTCTGCTCGCGCAGCGCAAAGCCGCCCGCTTGAGCCGCGCTGCTCGCAGCGATGATCGTGCCGGCGGCGACGCCGGTCATTAAAATCTTCCTGAACATTTCAACCCCCGGGTAACCAAAATATGAGCTGACGCTACGATAGCTTTGTGAAGCTTTGCAAGTGCGCGAGCGTAAAAAGAGATAAAATGTTACTTGTTTACTTTTAATTTTAGTGTTGTTCAATTTTATTGAAACGATCAAGAATTCGCGGCTCCAATATTCGGTTTGCGCTCTGGTTTGCAATTAAGCGCCCGCCTTGCCCCCGAAGCGACACAATCGCGCCGCACAAACTGGGTGAGCTTTGGTTCAGTTCAGTTCCAGCGAGGTTTTCCGGATGAAGTCCGAGGTCAGGAAGGCGCTCGCCATCAAAGACATCCTCGCCCGCGCAGTCGCGGCGCTCGACCTGCGTTTTGGTTTTGTCCTCTGGGATGGGAGTGAAATTCCTCCCTCGAGCGGCGCCTCGCCTCTAAGGGTGTCGATTTCGGACGCCGGTGCGCTGGCGAGCCTGCTGCGAAACCCCGGCCTCGACACCTTCATCCGTCTGCATGTGGACGGACGCATCGATTGGGTGAATGGGACGATTTTCGATCTGGCGGCGCTGCGGCCAAGAGCCAAGCTCAGCAAGGTTCTGCGGACCATCGGCGTTTGGTCTCTTGCGAAGGCTGTTTTTCATCTCATTGGCACGCCCGGCGATCTTGCCTTCGAGCGGGGCCGTGGCGACGACAAGGCGTTGAAAAGCGGGGACGCCGCGACCAACAAGAAGAACATCGCACATCACTACGACGTCTCGAACGCCTTCTATAAGCTCTTTCTCGACAAGGAGATGGTCTATACCTGCGCCTATTATGCGCCGGATTTCCATGACGATATCGACAAGGCGCAGTTCGATAAGCTCGACATGATCTGCCGCAAGCTGCGGCTCAAGCCAGGCGCGCGCCATCTCGACATCGGCTGCGGCTGGGGCGCGCTGATCTGCCATGCAGCTCAGCATTATGGCGTCGAGGCCGTGGGCGTCACCCTGTCGGAAGAACAGGCGGCGCTCGCTCGCCAGACCATTGCGGCGCGGGGCCTATCGGACAAGGTTCGCGTCGAACTCATCGATTATAATCAGCTGGAAGCGGCGAGTTTCGACACGATCTCATCCATCGGCATGTTCGAGGCCGTGGGCATCGACAACCACCAGACCTATTTCAAGGCGGTGCATCGCCTGCTGAAGCCCGGGGGGCTTTACCTGCATCACGCCATTTCCCGGCCCGCGCGCGGAACCGACAAGCAGTTCCGCAAGATGCGAGCCGAATATCGCGCGCTGGTGCGCTACATCTTCCCCGGCGGCGAGCTTGATCATTTGGGCATGTCCATCGCCAATCTGGAGCGCGCCCGCTTCGAAGTGCATGACGTCGAGGGGTGGCGGATGCATTACGCCCGCACCACGCGCCTCTGGCATGATCGGCTGCTTGCCCGTCGCGAAGAGGCCGAAGCTGAGGTCGGTCCGCAATTGACCCGCATGTGGCTCTTTTATCTGGGGGGCTGTTCGCTCGCCTTCGAGCGCGGCGCCGTTGGCATCTTTCAGACGCTGGCCTCGCGCAAGGACAAGGGGCTTTTGCCTGTGCCCGCCTCGCGGGCGGACCTGTACAGCTGAGGCTTGTCCGGAATCCTGTGCATGGCCGACCGCGAAAGCCTGCATCGGCCGGCGCTTTCGTGCTAGCTCGCCCCGGCGGGTTTTCCGGCGGGATTCGAGGAGCGGATGGCGGTTGATGTCGACATAGGGGTGACGGGTGCGAACGCCCCGGCCATGGTCGATCTGGAGGAACTGCTCGCGACCCGCCTGCTGGTACAGGGCAATTCCGGCTCTGGAAAATCCCATCTCCTGCGCCGTCTACTTGAGCAGAGCGCCCGGTTCGTACAGCAGATCGTCATCGATCCCGAGGGCGATTATGTCACCTTGGCCGACCGCTACGGCCATGTGGTCGTCGATGCCGCCCA
>CANGOK010000276.1 GCA_947455285.1 Beijerinckiaceae bacterium
GCGGGCCTCGTCTCACATGTAACGCTGATTGAATTCGATACAAATCTGCGGGCTGACGCTGTGTTGCAGACGAAGCTGCGCAGCTTGAAGAACGTGTCGGTCATCACCTCGGGCCAGACGACTGAAGTGCATGGCGATGGCGTCAAGGTGAACGGCCTTTCCTACAAGGACCGCAAGACGGGCGAGACCCACCGCATCGAGCTTGAAGGCGTCTTCGTGCAGATCGGCCTTGTCGCGAACACTGAATGGCTGAAGGGCGTCGTGGCCCTGAGCCCGCGCGGTGAAATCGAAGTCGATCAGCGTGGCCAGACCTCTGTGGCCGGCGTATTCGCGGCGGGCGACGCCACGACGACGCCTTACAAGCAGATTGTCATCGCCCTGGGTGAAGGCGCCAAGGCCGCGCTTTCAGCTTTCGATCACCTGATCCGCATGGCGCCTGCCGAGCTTGAAACGGCGGCTTAAAATGATACGCACCATCCCGGCGGGGGCCGCCGCCGGGATGGCCGTAACTTTGGCCCTACGCAATACTCTATGAGCCACGCGCAGGCTCTGTGAATTTGATTAAAAAAACATCAAGCCCTGCAGAAATCGCATTCCCATCATGCGACACATAACGAGCGCGCCTGATTCCTTAGTCGAAATCAGGCGCTGCAAGTTTCAATAACGACAGACCCGCCGCACACCATAGGGCGTGCGGCGCATGAAGCAGCCGGGGCCGACATAACGAGGCGGCCCATAGCCGCGAGGCCCAAAGTTGGGTCGGCAGGCGCCATAGGGGCCGCGATGCATCCCCGGTCCGCAGCCCTGCGCCGCGAGCGTGATATTGGATGCGTCGACGCCAGCATTCCCCGAGACAGGCATGGCCTGCGCGGCGCCGCCAATGCCAAAAGCAAGAGCGAAGCCGAAGCAGATTGCAGTCATCTTCATGGGTGGTCCTCCTCAGCGAGAATGCAGGAAGAACAGCCGCTCTGGCCGCAGGTTCCCCTTAGATCGCGCCGGCGCTTTGACAGTCGGGCGGCAAGCCTGCAAAAAGCAGGGCCTCTCCAGCCGAGTCCAGCCATGCCAGCTCCCGCATCCACGCCCCTGCGCGATCTCCTCACCCTTCGCGATCTGCTGCGCTGGGCCATCAGCCGCTTCAATGCAGCCGGGCTCGTCTATGGCCACGGCACGACGACGGCGCTGGATGAAGCCGCCTTCATCCTTCTTGAAGGCCTGCATCTGCCCATCGACCAACTTGAGCCATTTCTCGATGCGCGACTGCTCGAAAGCGAGCGCAAGCGGATCATCGATCTCGTCGAAGCGCGCATCACGACGCGCAAGCCCGCCTCTTATCTGCTCAATAAGGCCTATGTCGGTTCAGAGCCCTTCTATGTGGACGAGCGCGTGATCGTGCCGCGCTCCTTCATCGGAGAGCTTCTGCGCACCGATCATTTCGCAGGTGGGCCAGGATCGCTCGTTCCTGATCCATTCGCCGTGCACAGCGTGCTTGATCTATGCACGGGGTCAGGCTGCCTCGCCATTCTCGCGGCGAAACACTTCCCCGCATCCCTCGTCGACGCCGTAGATCTCTCAGAGGCGGCGCTGGAAGTGGCGCAGATCAATGTTGAGGCGAGCGGGCAAGAGGAACGCATCAACCTCGTCCATGGCGATCTCTTCAAGCCGCTCAATGGACGCCGCTATGATCTCATCATCACCAATCCGCCTTATGTGGGCGAAGAGGTGATGAGCGAATTGCCACCCGAATTCGCCGCCGAACCCGCCATGGCGCTGGCGGGCGGAGGCGATGGCCTTGATCTCGTGCGCCGTCTCATTCTGGAAGCGCCGGATCATCTGGAAGTCGGCGGCGGCTTGATCTGCGAGATCGGCGAGGATCGTGAGATCCTTGAAAGCGATTTTCCTGACCTGCCCTTCCTCTGGCTCGACACAGAGGAAAGTCAGGGCGAAGTTTTCTGGCTGTCGGCGGCGGACCTTGGGGTCAAGCCCCCACAACGTGCAGCAGGAAAAACACCAGCGCCCCGCAGCCGATCAAGATCAGGGGGTGCAGCTTCGGCCGCCACATCAAAAGCCCGGCGACCAGCACAACGGTGAACCAGCTCAGCGGCCCGGTCTGACCGAGCCGCAAAAGCCCCAGAATGCCTGAGAAGATGAGCCCCGCTGCGACAGGCGACAGCCCCGCCTCGATGGCCCTGTGCCACGGCTTGCCGCGATAGCGGTTCCAAACGCGTGCGGCGCCATAACAAAGCACGGACGATGGCAGATAGAGCGCAACCGTCGCCAGCAGCGCGCCGCTGAAGCCTGCAACATTCCAGCCGATGATCGGCGCCAGCATGGAGCCCGGCCCCGGCGCGAGACGCGAGACCGCGAACAGATCAATGAATTCGCGCGAGGTCATCCACTGCCGCAATTCCACCGTCTCATGCTGCAAGGGCGCGTATATGCCCGTCGCGCCGCCGATGGCGGCGATGGACAGTGGCGCGAGAATCGTCACCAGCGCCAGATAGATGTTCTCATCCTTCATGACGGCGCCCCTGCACGTAGCAAACCAGGACGCTGATCGGCGCGACCACAGCGACAACGCCCAGCATCGGCCAACGCATCACGCCCACCCCAATGAAGGTCGCCAGCATCGCCAGCGCCGGCGCCAGGCCCTTCGCTGCACCCCGACCTGCGGATATGCCAAGACGCGCAAGCATGCCGAGCGCCACAGCCGCGACACCCTCCATGATCGACTGGATTCCGTACCAACCAATGATCCACTGGTAAAAAATAGCCGCCAGGATGACCGCAAAGAATGGCCCCGTGAGCATGGCGACGATGGCCGCCGTCGCGCCCCACGCGCCCCGCAGGCGTTGGCCCACGAAAATCGCGGTGTTGGTGGAGTTCACCCCCGGCAAGATCTGCGACAGCGCCATGCCGGACAGAAACTCCTCATTGGTCATCCAGCCACGCACAAGCACGACTTCCCGATGAATCCAGCTCGAAAGCTGACCGCCGAAGCTGAAAAGTCCAATGCGAAAGAACAGCGAGTAAATCATGGCTAGAGATACGGGAGGGGGATGGTTCATCGCGCAGCGGCTTCCTCGACTGATTTGGATATTATCCCCATAAAGACGCCAGACCCGCCCGCTTGCAAGCTCCCTTGCCCCTGCGCCCCAATGTGGCTATGCCCTCACCCCAACGAATTCTGAATGTTGTGGAAAGGAATCCGCCATGTCACAAGAAGTCACCCGCACGCTCGCCCGCTGGATCGTCGGCTCCCGCCTTGCCGATATTCCGGCCGAAGTCCGCCAGTCCGGCGTCTCCTCCTTCCTGAACTGGATGGGCTGCGCCGTCGGCGGCTCCCAGCATGAGACGCTCGACATCGCCATCGCGGCCCTCGGCCCGTTCGCTGGCCCCAAGCAGGCGACGATCCTCGGTCGCCGTGAGCACTTCGACGTGATGCACGCCGCGCTGCTGAATGGCATTTCGAGCCACGTGTTCGACTTCGACGACACCCACCTCAAGACGATCATTCACCCCGCTGGCCCCATCGCTTCGGCCGTTCTGGCGCTGGCTGAATACCAGCCAGTCACCGGCGCGGAACTGCTGCACGCCTTCATCATCGGCATCGAAGTCGAGTGCCGCATCGGCAACTCGGTCTATCCCGCGCATTATGACATCGGCTGGCACATCACCGGCACCGCCGGCGTGTTTGGCGCCGCGGCCGCCGCCGGCAAGCTGCTCGGCCTCGACGAACAGCAGATGACCTGGGCGCTCGGCATCGCCGGCACGCAGTCTGCGGGCTTCCGCGAAATGTTCGGCACCATGTGCAAGAGCTTCCACCCCGGCCGCGCAGCGCAGAACGGCATCGCCTCGGCGCTGCTCGCCAAGCAGAACTTCACCAGCTCCAACCGCGTGCTGGAAGCGCCCCGCGGCTTCGCGCATGTCATGTCCGTCTCGCGCGACTTTAACGAGATCACCGGCGACCTCGGCAAGGTCTGGGAGACGGCGCTCAATTCCTACA
>CANGOK010000277.1 GCA_947455285.1 Beijerinckiaceae bacterium
ATGTTCACCCACATATTGCTGATCCCGGTCATCATGAAGGGATCGCGCGTGAGGCCAAGGCCGCCCATATAAAACGACGTCGCGAGGCCCTGATCAGGCACGCGGAAATTCACATGGCCGAGATTGACGATATTGCCAAGATCCTCGGACGCGCGGTCATAGGTCGGCGTTTGCGCCCCGGTCATTTGTTCCTCCCTGCTTGCCGTCATCATTCCAGCCAAAGGCCGCGCTGTCACTCAAATTCAATCTCGACGCCCTGCGCGTCGCATTCCTGCTCGATGCGCTCCAGCAGCTTTTGCAAATCCTTCATGGAGAGCTCGGCGCCATCGTCCCAGACATCGGCGCCGTCGATGTCGATCACGAGCACCGGATCGCCCTCCTCATCGACGCCCTCATGGACGGGCAGGGTGAGCATGCGTCCAGCAAGGCCAGCGCGCATCTTGTCGTCGCCGATCTCAAGAGTGAAGGACGCGTCCTTTTTAGCCATCAGCTTTCTCCTTGCGCCCGCGCATGAGCCACGACCTTGCGCATCACGCTCGGCAGGGCCTCGCCGTCAAGATCGTCTTTCAGCGCCCAGCGAAACCCTTCGGGCGCCTTTGCGCCTGAACGAGCGGCTGCGCGGAATATTGTGAGCCGCAGCGCGAAATGGGTGAAGACATGCTCCACCACGCCGGGTGTCTTGATCCATTTGGCGGGAGCGGGAGCATGGTCCAGCGACTGCGCGACATCAAAATCCGCGCTCCAGGGCGAGCACGGAATCTCCGTCATGCCGCCGAGGAGCCCCTTGGGCGGACGGGTGCGCACAAGCACCGCCCCATCGGCCCTTTCAAGAAAGAAAGCCGCCCCGGCCCGCGAGGGCCGCTCGGCCTTGGGCGCCTTGACCGGGTAACGCTCCGCCTGCCCTGCCTCGGAAGCCTCACAGGAGCCATGGAAGGGGCAAAGCGAGCAGGCCGGACGCCGGGGCGAGCAGAGCGAGGAGCCAAGATCCATCAGGGCCTGCGCGAAATCGCCCGGGCGCCGCTGCGGCCAAAGCCGCTCGGCCGCCGCCTTGATGAGGGGCTTGGCTTTGGGCATGGGCTCGCCGATTGCGAAGAGCCGAGACACCACGCGCTCCACATTGCCATCGACAGCAACGGCCCTGAGATCGAAGGCGATGGAGGCGATCGCCGCCGCCGTATAGGGGCCGATCCCCGGTAGGGCGAGCAGCCCTTCCTGCGTATCGGGAAAGCGCCCGCCGTGATCGCGCGCCACCTGCTGCGCGCAGGCGTGGAGGTTGCGCGCCCGCGAATAATAACCAAGCCCAGCCCAGGCCTTCATCACATCATCGATCGGCGCGGCGGCGAGATCTTCGACCCTTGGCCAGAGCGTGAGAAACTTCTCGAAGTAGCTCTTCACCGCGGGAACGGTGGTCTGTTGCAGCATGATCTCGCTGAGCCAGACCGCGTAAGGGTCAGCCCGCCGCCCCGGCGGCGCACGCCACGGCAGCACGCGCCGGTGGCGGTCATACCAATGCAGCAGGGCTTGTGGATCGGGCGGGGTCATGGCTGGGGTGTAATCGGTTCGTGATCCGAGCGGAAGCGGGCGGCGTGTGCTATCCTCATCAGCAAAGCCGCTCATCACCAAAAGCGCGCAACGCCTGCCGCACCCCTCCCCCTTGTGGGGAGGGGTGAGGGGTGGGGGTCGTGAGGCCGCAGGCATGAGCATCAGTTCAAAAGGGCGCTCACGATCATCATGCGCAGACCCCCACCCCGTCCGCTGGCGCGGCCGCCCCTCCCCACAAGGGGGAGGGTAGAATGACCAAACGTCCCTTCCAGCGCCGCGCCGCGCGTCCGCTCGCCGACCTCATCGGCGACACCATCGATCCGTTGCTGGCGAAACAGGGCTTTGGGGAGAGCGACATCATCCTCAACTGGGACGAGATCGCCGGCGAGCGGCTCGCCGCTGTAACCGAGCCCCTGAAGCTGCAATGGCCCTCGCGCGGACCCAAGCGTTCGCCAGACGCCCCCGCCGAGCCGGCAACGCTT
The DNA here is from genome assembly GCA_947455285.1 of Beijerinckiaceae bacterium. Lineage (GTDB taxonomy): Bacteria > Pseudomonadota > Alphaproteobacteria > Rhizobiales > Beijerinckiaceae > Terripilifer. Next base: position 2,025 of record CANGOK010000277.1, read on the forward strand.
ATCCTGCGGGTCGAAGGCGCCTTCGCCATCGAGGTGCAGCATGTGGCGGCGATCCTTTGCGAGCGCATCAATGGGCGCCTCGGCTGGCGCTGCGTCGGCAAGATCGCCCTGCGGCAAGGTCCGATCGAGCGCCGCGCCAAAGGCCCGACGGTTCCCCCGCCCCCATCGGCCGCGGCTGTGGCGGCTGCGGGCAAGCTCTCCGAAGGCGTCGAGGACGAGGGACTGCGTGAGGCCCTCACCCGCCTCGGCGCTCGCGTGCTGACGAAATCATCGGCAAAGTGAAAGCTGCAGGCCCAATACCCTTGCCCCGAACGCCTGTTCTTGCCACATTCGGCCAAAGCGTTTCGCACCCCATCAAAGCCGTCGTGAAGGAAATCCCATGATCTCGTCCTCATCGAAGACCCGTCGTGCGTTTCTGGAGACGGCGGGGCTCGCCGCTGGCGCCCTTATGCTGCCGGGCGCGGCCTTCGCGCAGGCCAATGGCTCCGTGCCCGTGGCCGACCTCATGGCCGAAGGCGCCCTTCCCGACGTTTGGGAAGGCTCGAAGGACGCGCCCATCACCATCATCGAATACGCCTCGATGACCTGCAGCCACTGCGCCCATTTCCATGAGGCGACCTATCCCACGCTGAAGTCGAAATATATCGACACCGGCAAGGTGCGCTTCGCCCTGCGCGAATTCCCCTTCGACCCCGTGGCCGTGGCGGGCTTCATGGTGGCGCGCTGCGCGGGCGACAAGCGCGAGGCCATGATCGGCCTGCTCTTCTCCCAGCAGAAGAACTGGGCCTTCACCGACAAGCCCCTTCAGGGCCTCACCGCCCTCGTCCGTCAGGCCGGCATGAGCCAGGAGAAGTTCGACGCCTGCCTGCAGGACAAGGACCTCTACACCAAGGTCAATCAGGTCTTCGAAAAGGCCTCCAAGCAGTTCAAGGTCGACTCGACGCCCACCTTCTTCATCAATGGCAAGAAGGTCAGCGGCGCCCTTTCGCCCGCCGAGATGGACGCCCAGCTCGAGCCCCTGCTGAAGGGCTGAATCCTCGCGAAAACCGTGTAAAACAAGGGTTTCGCACAGGAAAAACCACGCCTCCGCTTGCACCCGGCCGCGTCTTGTGACGCCTTACAAGGGACAGAATACCGCCTTCCCATGGGGAGGCTGTCTCCTCTTGTACGGGTACAGGACCAGGGCCGATGAAATTTGACCGGCTGCGCATCGTCGGTTTCAAGAGCTTTTGCGAGCAGACCGACTTCATCTTCGAAGCCGGGCTGACGGGCATTGTCGGGCCGAACGGCTGCGGCAAATCCAATCTCGTGGAAGCCCTTCGCTGGGTGATGGGCGAAAACTCCTACAAGAACATGCGCGCGTCCGGCATGGACGACGTGATCTTCTCCGGCTCTGGCGGCCGTCCGGCCCGCAATACGGCCGAAGTCGGCCTTGTGCTCGACAATTCCGCCCGCACCGCCCCCGCCGCCTTCAACGACGCCGAAACGCTGGAAGTCACCCGCCGCATCGAGCGCGAGGCGGGCTCGACCTATCGCGTCAACGGCAAGGAAGTGCGCGCCCGCGACGTGCAGCTGCTCTTCGCCGACGCCTCGACCGGCTCGCGCTCGCCCGCCATGGTGCGGCAGGGCCAGATCGGCGAGATCATTTCCGCCAAGCCCCAGCAGCGCCGCCGTATTCTTGAAGAAGCTGCCGGCATCGCAGGCCTGCATTCGCGCCGCCACGAGGCCGAGCTACGCCTGAAGGCGGCCGAGGAAAACCTCAACCGCCTCGAAGACATCCTCAAGCAGATCGACGGCCAGAGCGAGAGCCTGAAGCGTCAGGCCCGTCAGGCCTCGCGCTACAAGAACCTCGCCGCCGACATCCGCCGTCAGGAAGCGCTGGTCTACCACATCGCCCACAAGGAGCTGACGACAGACCTGCATC
>CANGOK010000278.1 GCA_947455285.1 Beijerinckiaceae bacterium
CGACGAGTTGCAGCCTCCGCACCATGGGGCGGCGCAGGGAGGCGGAGAAATCCGGACCAAATGTCATGACGGCCTGAGGGATGCGCCCCTCACACGCGCATCGGCATCAGCACATAGAGCGCCGCGGCCCCGTCGCGATCCTGAATGACCGTGGGCGAACCGGGATCGGCCAGCTTGAAGAGCGCGGTGTCGCTGTCGAGCTGACTGGTGATGTCGAGGAGATAGCGCGCGTTGAAGCCGATATCGATGGGTGAGTTATCGTAATCGACCTCAAGTTCTTCGGTCGCTGAACCTGAGTCCGGGTTGGTGACGGAGAGGGTGAGCCTGCCTTCAGTGAGGGCGAGCTTGACCGCGCGGCCACGCTCTGAGGAGATCGTCGAGACGCGATCCACGGCGGCGGCGAAAGGCGCGCAATCGACCGTCAGGCGCTTGTCGTTGCCGGTCGGAATCACGCGGTTGTAGTCGGGGAAGGTGCCGTCGATGAGCTTCGACGTCAGCACCACCGGGCCGAAGGTGAACCGCGCCTTCGTGGTCGACATCTCGATGATGATTTCGGCGCCGAGATCCTCGACGAGCTTCTGCACCTCAGCGACCGCCTTGCGGGGCACGATCACGCCGGGCATTCCAGCCGCGCCAGCGGGAGCAGGCAGTTCGACCCGCGCGAGGCGGTGGCCGTCGGTGGCGACGGCGCGCAGCATCATATGCCCGTCGACCTCGATCGTGTGCATGAAGATGCCGTTGAGATAGTAGCGCGTCTCTTCGGTCGAGATGGCGAACTGCGTCTTGTCGATGAGCTTCTTCAGGTCCGCCGCAGGCAGGGCGAAGCGATGCGTCAGGTCGCCAGCCGTCAGATCGGGAAAATCGCTTTCGGGCAGGGATTGCAGGTTGAAGCGCGAGCGGCCCGATCGCAGCAGCAACTGGCCGCTGTCGCCGGTCGTCTCAAGCGAGACCTGGCCGCCTTCAGGCAACTTGCGCACGATGTCATAGAGCGTATGGGCGGGCAGGGTGGTCGCGCCGGCCTGATTGACCTCGGCGGCCACGCTTTCGGTGATTTCGAGGTCAAGGTCGGTCGCGCGCAGCAGCAGGGCTCCGTCCCGCGCCTGCAACAGCACGTTGGACAGGATCGGGATCGTGTTGCGGCGCTCCACGACGCGATGCACATGGCTCAAGGACTTGAGGAGAGCCCCCCGTTCGAGCGTGACTTTCATGATCCACCTGTTACGCAATGCCCGGCGATCCGGGGCGTCGACCATATTCGTCCGCGCGCCCGCAGCGCAATCCCCCCGCACTGACGCAAGGGGGCGCTTTCCCCAGCTTTCGGTCCGGGTTTTCGCGGCAGGCGAGCGCCCCAAGGCGGCTTCGCCTTGACTCCGGTCGCGCGGCGAACGAAACCTCGCGCCGAAACTGTCATTCGGAGGATTGGCCCATGTCGCACGCTCAACTCGAAAAAATCATCGAAGCCGCCTTCGAGGACCGGGTCAATGTCACCGCCGCCACCAAGGGCGAGGTGCGCGACGCCGTCAACGAGGCGCTGAGCCTGCTCGATTCCGGGGCGGCTCGCGTTGCTTACAAGGTCGAGGGCAAGAGCGGCCCGGAGGCCTGGGCGGTCAACCAGTGGCTGAAGAAGGCCGTGCTTCTCTCCTTCCGCCTCAACGACATGTGGGCGATTTCGGGCGGCCCCGGCGGCTCGTCCTGGTGGGACAAGGTGCCCTCTAAATTCGAGGGTTGGACCGCCAAGGAACACGGCGCGGCAGGCTTCCGCTCGGTGCCCGGCTGCATCGTGCGTCGCTCGGCCTTCGTCGGCAAGAACGTGGTGCTGATGCCCTCCTTCGTGAATCTGGGCGCTTATGTCGATGAGAACACCATGGTCGACACCTGGGCTACCGTCGGCAGCTGCGCGCAGATCGGCAAGAACGTCCATCTGTCGGGAGGCGTCGGCATCGGCGGCGTTCTGGAGCCCTTGCAGGCCAACCCGACCATCATCGAGGACAACTGCTTCATCGGCGCCCGTTCGGAAGTCGTCGAAGGCGTGATCGTGGGCGAGGGCTCGGTGCTCTCCATGGGCGTCTTCATCAGCGCCTCCACCCGCATCATCGACCGCAACACCGGCGCGGTCCATGTCGGCTATGTGCCGCCCTATTCGGTGGTCGTGCCCGGCTCGCTGCCCGGCAAGGCGCTGCCCGATGGCACGCCCTGCCCGTCGCTCTATTGCGCGGTCATCGTCAAGACCGTCGATGCGCAGACCCGTTCCAAGACGGGCATCAACGAACTGCTGAGGGACTGATCGTGGACGCTGCGGGACAAGGATCGCCTTCAGGCTTCGCCTTTCTGTTCCGCACGGATCAGGGTGAGATCAGCCGCGCCATCTGGTGGCGCGGCACCATTGCCCTTGGCGTCGTTCTTACGGCCCTCACCGGCATATGGCTGGTGATTGGCAGCTTCGCCTATGAGGCGCAGACGGCTGAGGCCCGCGCGGATCTTTTCGACGCGGGCGTCTTCGCCGCCTACGCCTATCTCACTTTCTTCGGCGTCTGCGTGATGCTGATCGGCGTCAGCCACTACAACCTCTCCGCCAAGCGTTGGCGCGCGCGCGGGCGGGCGCCTGCTCTCGCGGGCCTTCTGCCTCTGTTCGCCTTGCTGAGCGGCGCAGCGCACTGGCTTTATCCGCGCGTGACGGAATCCATGCCCTACTGGAGCGTCGTCCTGACGGATGTGTGCCTTGTGGCGGTCATCATCTGGAACCTCGTGGACCTCGGGCTTCTGGGGGACGAGCATTGAGCGAAGCCCTCGACCTCTGCCGCGCCCTCATCCGTTGTCCCTCGGTGACGCCTGCGGACGCTGGCGCGCTTGGCCTCATCGAGCGCGTGCTTGCTGAGGCGGGCTTCGAGACCCATCTCGTGAGCTTCTCGCAGGAGGGCTATCCCGACACGCCCAATCTCTATGCGCGCATCGGAACCGGCGCGCCCTGCCTGTTGTTCGCCGGCCATACGGATGTGGTGCCGGTTGGCGACGCCAGCGCGTGGCGGTTCGATCCCTTCTCCGCAGAAGTGGCCGATGGCATGCTCTGGGGGCGCGGCGCGACTGACATGAAAGGGGGCGTCGCCGCCTCCATCGCCGCCTCGCTCGCCCATATTCGCGCCCATGGCCTGCCGAAGGGCTCCATCGCCTTTCTCATCACGGGCGATGAGGAAGGTCCCGCCGTCAATGGCACGGTGAAGCTGCTTGAATGGGCGCAATCGCGTGGCGAGCGTTTCGACCACTGCATTCTCGGTGAGCCAACCAATCCCGATGCGCTCGGCGACATGATCAAGATCGGCCGCCGCGGTTCGCTTTCAGGGCGGCTGACCGTGCAGGGCAAGCAGGGCCATGTGGGCTATCCGCATCTCGCGGACAATCCGGTCCACCACATCCTGCGCCTCAGCGCCGCCTTGCTCGCCACGCCGCTTGATGGCGGGACCGAGCATTTCGATCCATCCAATCTCGAAATCACCACCATCGACGTCGGCAACCCCGCGGTGAATGTGATCCCCGCGCAGGCGAAGGCGGCCTTCAACATCCGTTTCAATGATCTTTGGACCCCCGAGACGCTGGAAGCAGAATTGCGCAAGCGGCTCGCGGCGGTCGCGGTCACGGCCGATTACGCACTGGAGATGGCGCCGACCAACGCCCACGCCTTCCTCACCCAGTCCGGCCCCTTCGTGAACATGGTGGCCAAGGCCATCGAGGCCGAGACTGGCCGCAGCCCGGCGCTCTCCACCACGGGCGGCACCTCGGACGCCCGTTTCATCAAGAACGTCTGCCCGGTGGTCGAATTCGGCCTCGTCGGCAAGACCATGCATGCGGTGGACGAGCATATCGCGGTGGCTGACCTCGAGGCTCTGACGGCGATCTATGGGCGGGTGCTGAGGGAATATTTCGCCGCATAACGCGC
>CANGOK010000279.1 GCA_947455285.1 Beijerinckiaceae bacterium
GAATACACCTGGACCCGCAGCCTCATGGGCGCCTATCGCGACTTTCGCGCCCTGACGGCTGAAGCGCTCGACCATGCGGCCGCGCGCTGTGGCGGGCTTGCCGATGACCTGCGCACGCATCTGCTGAGCGCCTATGAAGCCCTCGACGCCTTTCCCGACGCAGCGCCCGCGCTGGCGGCCCTCAAGGCGGCAGGCCATGCGACGGCGATCCTCTCCAACGGCTCGCCCGCCATGCTGGACAATGCGGTGCGCTCGGCTGACCTTGCCGGGCTGATCGACGCCTGCCTGTCGGTCGATGCGATCCAAATCTATAAAACCGCGCCGCAAGCCTATCAGCTGGCGCTCGACCGCTTTGGGGTGAGGCCAGCCGAGGTTTCCTTCCAGTCCTCCAATCGCTGGGACATAGCGGGCGCGGCGCGCTTTGGCTTTCACACCGTCTGGATCAACCGCAGCGGACTGCCCGACGAATATCCCGATCTCGCGCCGGACCGCATCCTGCCCTCCCTCACCGGCCTTGCGGCCTGAGCAGCGAACTCCGAAAGTCGGCTTGCGAAGCGCCGCATTTCGGCTCAAAAGGCAAACATGACAGCAATCGCCCTTCTGCCCACGGTCGCCGCCCTTCGCGCACAGGTCCGCCTCTGGCGAGACGCCGGGCAGAGCGTCGCCCTCGTGCCGACCATGGGCGCATTGCATGCCGGGCACATTTCGCTGGTCGAACAGGCGAAACAGCGCGCTGACCGGGTTGTGGCGACGATTTTCGTCAACCCAACGCAGTTCGCCCCCACCGAAGACTTCAGCAAATATCCCCGCACGCTGGAAGCCGATGTCGCGAAACTGACCGAGGTCGGCGCCGACGCCGCCTTCACGCCTACCGCCGAAGACATGTATCCGGAAGGCTTCTGCACCTCGATCACCCTGCGCGGCCCTGCGACCGCCGGCCTCGAAGACCGTTTCCGCCCGACCCATTTTCAGGGCGTCGCGACCGTGGTGGCCAAACTCCTTCTGCAAGCCCTGCCTGACGTGGCGATTTTCGGCCAGAAGGATTTCCAGCAACTCGCGGTCATCCGGCAACTGACCGCTGACCTCGACATTCCCGTCGAGATCGTGGGGGCGCCGACCGTGCGCGAAAGCGATGGCCTCGCCATGTCCTCGCGCAATGTCTATCTGACCGACGAAGAGCGCGCCGTTGCCCCCATGCTCAATCGCTGCATGACAAGGGCCGCCCAGCGCATCCGCGATGGCGAGGCTCTGGAGGCGGCGCTCACCCCGGCCCGCAACAAGATCGCCAGCGTGGGCTTCGAGATCGACTATCTTGAGGTGCGTGACGCCGTGACGCTGGCCAGCGTCGAGGGCCGCTATCGCAAGGGCCTGCGGATGCTGGTCGCCGCAAGGCTTGGCCGCACAAGGCTCATCGACAATATCGAGGTGTGACCATGTCTTATCTCGAAGACGCCAAGCCCCTGAAGCTGCATGACTTCGCGCGCATGAGGGCGGCTGGCGAGAAGATCCCGGTCCTCACCTGCTACGACGCCAGCTTCGCGGCCTTGCTCGACCGCTGCGGCGTCGAGGTCCTACTGATCGGGGATTCGCTGGGCAATGTTCTGCAGGGACAGACCTCGACCCTGCCCGTGACCCTTGAGGACATGGCCTATCACACGACCTGCGTGGCGCGCGGGACGAAACGCGCTTTCATCATGACCGACCTTCCCTTCGGCGCCTATCAGGAAAGCCCCTCGCAAGCCATGCGCAGCGCGGCGAAACTGATGGCGGCGGGCGCACATATGGTGAAGCTGGAAGGCGGGGCCTATATGGCCGAGACCGTGCGGTTTCTCGTTGAGCGCGGCGTTCCGGTCTGCGCCCATATCGGCCTGACCCCGCAGTCCGTTCACCAACTCGGCGGCTATCGCGTGCAGGGCAAGGACGCCGCAGGCGCCGCCGCCCTCAAGGCGGACGCGCTGGCGCTGGAGGCCGCAGGCGCGGCCATGATGGTGATGGAGATGGTGCCAGGCGCCGTCGCCGCCGACATCACGAAGTCCCTCACCACGACCGCCACCATCGGCATCGGCGCGGGCGCCGGCTGCGACGGACAGGTGCTGGTCCTCCACGACATGCTCGGCGTCTTCCCCGGCCGCAAGGCGCGTTTCGTGAAGAATTTCATGGAAGGCGCAGGCTCCATCGACGCCGCCGTGAAAGCCTATGTGGCGGCGGTGAAGGATGGGAGCTTCCCTGCGGTTGAGCATGGGTGGTGAGGGGCTGGAATTAATAGCCAAGCTTTAGTATCATTGGATCGGCGGCCCTAGTTTGGAGCCGCCGGTCAATCTAAAGCGGCTCGGAATTCCTTTTGGCCCCAAGTACCCCGCAAATCGGCCGCACCACAGGACGACTGCTCGACCAGATGCGCGGCAATCCCGCTGCGGACTGGCGCATCGGAGATGTGGAAAAGCTATGCCGACAAGCTGGACTCTCATGCTCCGCTCCGAGCGGAGGATCGCACTACAAGGTAGCCAGCCATCTGATGGCCACAATTTTGACCATACCAGCTCGAAAGCCGATCAAGCCCATCTATATAAAACGCTTGGTGGCTATGGTGGACGCGCATATGGTCACTAGGTCTAAGGCGCAGGAGATTGCTCATGGCGCAGATTGACTATCCAATGGTGATCGTCCCGCTCGATCGTGAAAACGGGGGTGGATACGCAGCCTATGCCATTGACCTTCCCGGCTGCATGGCAGATGGCGAGACGTCGGCGGAGGCCTTGGAAGAATTGCGCCAAGCGGTTGGCGAGTGGATAGCAGAAGCCGTTCGTCTTGGCAGGGAAGTCCCTACACCAGGCGCAGTTATTGAACGGGCGAAGCGTGAGAAAGTGGCATTAAAAACTCTCATCGCGGAATTAGTCGGAGAAGCGGATTCTTCCCTGAAAACGATCATCGAGGCGCAGATTCAAAAACTCGCCAGCCACCCGCACGATGGTCAACGGGGTCGGCATTCCGCAATAGCAATAACGAGTGGACAAACCGGGTCGATGCTAACTCTGTAACTTCCCCCAGTGTCCCTCCGCCTCGCCACCTTCAACCTCGAAAGCCTCGACTTCGACCCCGCCGATCCCGATTGGTTCGAGGAGCGGGCTGCGGCGCTGCGGCCTGTTCTGGCCGAGTTGCAGGCTGACGTTCTCTGCCTGCAGGAAGTGAACGCTCAGCGCGCGCCCGGCGACCCAGCGCGTTCCTTCATGGCCCTGCGCAAGCTCATGGAAGGCAGCGTCTGCGAGGGCTTCCACCTCGCCCATAGCGTCAGGCCGAACGGGGATGGACCGGCGGATGTTCACAATCTGGCGATCCTCAGCCGCTGGCCCATCGCCGCCCATGGTCAAATCCACCACGATCTTGCGCCCGCGCTCCAATGGTCGCCGCTTCACGGGAGCGAAGCCATACCCCTCACCTTCGACCGCCCGTTGCTGCATGCGCGCATCGACCCGCCGGGCGAGGCGCCGCTTCACCTCGTGAACCTGCATCTGCGCGCGCCACGCGCCGCCTTTCTGCCGGGCGCACGGGAGAACGGGCGCTGGCGCAGCCTCTCCCATTGGGCGGAGGCCTATTATCTGGCGGGCCTGAAGCGGCAGGGGCAGGCATTGGAGGCCCGGCTTTTCGTCGAGCGCGTGTTCGACGCCGACCCCAATGCGCGGATTGCGGTTTGCGGCGATCTCAACGCCGAGGCCTATGAGGCGCCGACCCGTATTCTGGAAGCGCTCCCCGAAGACACGGAGACCGCCGACTTCGCCGCCCGCGCGCTGACCCCGCTGGAGCGCGGGGTTCCGACCCAAAACCGCTTCACGGTCCTGCACGACGGGCGGCCGGTGCTGCTCGACCACATTCTGGCTTCGCCAGCGCTCGCGGAAGCATGCCGGGAGGTGCGAATTCTGAACTC
>CANGOK010000280.1 GCA_947455285.1 Beijerinckiaceae bacterium
GAGGCGATCTTCGATCACATGGAGAAGCCGGAATTCGTCTATGCGCATAAATGGCAGGTCGGCGACGTCCTGCTCTGGGACAACCGTTGCTCCTCCCACGCCCGCACGGATTTCCCCTCGACCGAGCGTCGCCTTATGCTGCGCACCACGGTGGAGTGCGAAAAGCCGCCGTACTGATCGGCGCTTCGCCTTCCGCAGGGGAAACCAATCGGCCGGCCTCGAATTGATCTGCGGGGCTGGACGAGATTGGAGATCCCCAAATGCAACATATGTTAAGAGTGATGTCGGCGACGCTCCTTTTGGCCGGAGTGGGCGCCGCAGGCGCTGTCGCTGCGCCATCGAAAGGCGTTCCGGGCGCCGCCCCAACCATGATCGAGCAGACCCAGTTCTTCTGGAACGGTCATGAGTACTGCTTTTATGACGATGGGTGGCATGGGCCGGGTTGGTACTTCTGCGGCTACGCATGGCGTCGTGGCTTGGGCTGGGGCGGGAGCAGAGCTTGGTATGATCGTCATCACCGGGATTTCGAGCGGCGCGATCACCGCGAGCATCGAGACCGGGACCGCGACCACCGCGATATGGATCGTCGCGATCATGGCCGTGATCGAGATCATCGCGACATGGATCGAGGTCGTGACAGAGACCACGACATGCGCGGTGACGGAGGCGAGCGCCGTGGCGGCGAGATGCGAGGAAATGAACCGCGTAGCGGAGGCAGTGAGCCGCGCGGCGGAAGCGATATGCGTGGTTCCGAGCCGCGCAGCGGTGGCGGCGATATGCGGCCTGAGGGCGGTCGGCGCTGAATAGAAAGGGGCGAAAGGCGCAGGGCTCTTCGCCCCTTCACATTACGGAAATTGGGGCAAGGCGCGCTGCTTGCCACGGCGCGCGTAGCTTCCTGATCTTGCGCCAGCGCACACCATCAACCCTTCCGCAACGGAAACCAATCGAGGGGCCTTGAATTAGGCGTTGGGGCAGGGACAAGGACGGAGGTGTCCATGCGTCGCACATTCTTGTTCGTTTCCTCAGCGCTCGCGCTTGCCGCCACAGGCGTTTCCGGCGCTAACGCGGCTTCCGCAAGTTCATCCATGCCGCCCACGCCTGCGATTGTGGAGAAGACGCAGTTCTACTGGAACGGTAATGAGTATTGCTTCTACGATGAAGGCTGGCGAGGGCCGGGTTGCTACCTATGCGGATAGGCCTGGCGGCGCGGCTATGGTTGGGGCGGCCCCTGGGGCTGGAACAACTGGCGCCTCGACCGCGGTCGCGATTATCGCCGTGAATGGCGCGAAGATCGCAGGTGGGAGGGCCCGCGCGATTGGGATCGGCGGCGCAATTGGCGAGGCGAATTCGAACTGGAAGACGATGACAGCGAAGATTGAAAAGGCAAGGGGCGAGGAGATGGTTCTCTTCGCCCCTTTTTCATCAGCCCTTCAGGGCGTCGTTGTAGTAGCTCAAATCGATATATTTATGCGGGTCGGTGAGCGATGCGCCCTGCTTGCCGTAGCGCGTGCGCAGATCAAGCACGGTGCGGATGCCTTCGATGGTGACTTCAGCCTTCGGGGTCAGCCCCGAGCGGGGCGACAGCAGGCTGTTCATCACAGAGCCGACGACGCCAGGCTTGATGTCCGGCATGTTGCGCAGAAGGATCTGCGAGGCCTCTTCGCGATTGGCGGGATCGAGCGTCCATGCGAGGCCATCGAGATAGGCCTTGATGAAGCCCTTCACCGCTTCGGGATGCTTCGCTGCCCACGAGCGACGCGCCGCGAAGACGCCGCCCTGATAATCGCTGATCGTGTCGGTGCTCTTGGCGAGCACCTTGAAGCCCTGCGCGGCGGCGATCGAGGTGAAGGGTTCGATGGTCATGGTGGCGGCGTGCTGACCCGCCTTCACCGATTCCCAACGCTGGGGCGTCGCGCCAACGGCGACGCGCTCATAGGAGCCCGGCGCGACGCCGCCCTTCTCCAGCATGTGGTAGAAAACGAAGGCGAAGCCGGTGCCCGGCGCGTCGAGCGCCAGCGACTTGCCCGCAAGGTCCGCCACCGCATTGTTGTCGGGCTGGGCGATGATGGCGAGTTCGATCTGCGTCGCGCCGATGAAGGCGAAGAAGTCCGGCGTTTCGGGAAGCGCAACCGCGCCCTGACCTTCGGTATAGGCGACGACATTGTCGAAGGCGGTGCCTGCGATGTCGAATTCGCCTTTGGCGAGAGCTTCCGCCTGATAGGCGGACGAGGGCGTCATGGTGATGGCGAGTTCGACGTCATGCTTGGCGAACCAGCCCTTTTCCTGCGCCACGAAGATCGGCAGGTTCGGCGCGCCGGGAAAGGCGATGAGTTTGACGGTATGCGTCATGATCAGGCTCCGGTCTTGGAATGAATGGCGCGCCAGATGGCGAGCGGCGTGACTGGCATGTCGATATGTTCGACCCCATAGGGGGAGAGCGCGTCGACGACGGCGTTGACGAGGGTTGCGAGCGCGGGCGTCGTGCCGCCTTCGCCGCCGGCCTTGATGCCGAGCGGATTGGTGGGCGACAGGATTTCGGCGATCTCGGCGTCGAACGAAGGCATGTCGCCAGCGCGCGGCATGCCATAGTCCATGAAGGACCCGCAGAGCGGCTGGCCGGTGCCGGGTTCGAGATAGCATTGCTCGAAGATCGCCTGCCCAAGGCCCTGCACGATGCCGCCATGGGTCTGGCCATGCACGATCATCGGATTGATGCAGCGGCCGACGTCGTCGATGGTCGCGTAGCGCGTGACCTGCATCTCGCAGGTCTGCGGGTCGATCTCGACTTCGCAGATCGCGGTCCCATTGGGGAAGACGGGATCATGCATTTCATTGTCGCGCGCGACTGAAAGCCCGCCGTTGAGGTCCTCCGGCAAGTCCATCTGCGCGGCGGCCTTGGCGAGTTCGAAAACGCCGATGGAGAAGTTGCTGTCCTTGACCATGAACTGGCCATTGTCGAAGGCGATCTTGTCGGGCGTCACCTTGAAGTGCTGTGCGGCGATGGCGCAGCCCTTGTTGATGAGGTCTTCGGAGGCCATCGCGATCACGGTGCCCGCGTGGCGCATGGAGCGGCCCGAATGCGAGCCGCCGCCAACCGACACGATGTCGGTGTCGCCGACGATGATCTTCACCTGTTCGACCGGCACGCCCATCATGTCGGCGGCGACCTGCGCGAAGCTCGTTTCATGGCCCTGGCCGCTCGGCTGGGTGCCGATGACGACCTCCATGGTCCCGTCTTCCTTGACCTTGATCTCGGCGCGCTCCTTTGGCGAGCCGATGGAGGACTCGACATAGTTGGCGAGGCCGACGCCGAGCAGCTTGCCGCGCTTCGTGGCGTCCGCGCGCCGGGCGTCGATGTCGGCCCAGTCGGCGATGATCATGGAGCGATCCATGTTCGCCTCATAGGTGCCGCTGTCATAGACCGCGCCGACGCCGTTCTTGTAGGGCATGGCTGTGGGGGCGACGAGGTTCTTGCGGCGTAGTTCGATCTTGTCGAAGCCGAGGCGCTTGGCGGCAATTTCGATGAGACGCTCGATGGCGAAACACACTTCGGGCCGGCCGGAGCTGCGATAGGCCTGCGTCGGCATCGTGTTCGAAAAGACCGCGCGAGCGCGCAGGGTGGCGGCGGGAATGTCGTAGGAACCCGTGATGAGGCCCGAGCCCTTGCCGAGCGGCGAGAAGGAGACCGCGCGCGCGCCAACATTGCTGAGGTTGTCGGCGCGGAAGCCGAGGAAGCGGCCCGTCTCATCCATGGCGAGCGCCACCTTGGAAACGAGATCGCGGCCCTGATAGTCGCTGAGGAAGGCTTCGGAGCGGGTCGCAGTGTAGCGCACGGGACGCCCGACCTTGCGGCTCGCCCAGAGCACGAGGCCGAACTCC
>CANGOK010000281.1 GCA_947455285.1 Beijerinckiaceae bacterium
AGGCGCGCTCATGACACGCTCTCCTTCACGATGGACCATTGCATGACCGGCATGGCGGCGCGCCAGCCGTGGAACGGGCCAACGCCGTCAGCCCGCGCGATCTCGATCTTCGTCAATTCACCGCCCATGGCCACATGGCGACGCATGAGGTCGCTCTGGGTCTCCAGCGTCACAGCATTGACGACGAGACGCCCGCCTTCAGGCAACGCCGCCCATGCGGCGTCGAGCACGCCGGCGTCAGTTCCCCCGCCGCCGATGAAGATGGCGTCAGGCGTCGGAAGACCGGCAAGCGCTTCAGGCGCCGCGCCCTCGACGACGCGCAGTTCCGGCACGCCAAGCTCCATGGCATTGCGCCCGATGCGCGCGGCCCGATCGGCCCGCGTCTCGATGGCGATGGCGCGGTTGGAAGGATGGCGCAGCATCCATTCGATCGAGATCGAACCTGACCCCGCGCCGATATCCCAGAGCAATTCACCCCGCCGCGGCGCGAGCGTCGAAAGCGTTATCGCCCTGACCTCGCGCTTGGTGATCTGGTTGTCATGTTCGAAAAGCTCATCAGGCAGGCCGGACGCTAACGGCATGATGCGCGCGCCTCTGTCCGCCACGACTTCGATGGCGAGCGTGTTGAGCGCATCGACCTCGTCCTTGAAGTCTACGGCGAGGGCCTCGATGCGGCGCTCGCGCGGACCGCCCATGGCCTCGCAAACGACCATGCGGCTGCGCCCCATGCCGAGGGCGACCAGCCGCTCCGCAACCTTGCGTGGCGTCTGTCCATCCCATGTGAGCGCAAGAATGCGCGCGCCGGGCTGGAGGTGTGGCGCGAGACGCTCCATCGGCCGTCCGTGCAAGGACAGCAAGGCGCAATCCTGCTGCGCCCAGCCGAGCCGCGCGCAGGTGAGCGAAAAGGCGGAGGGGGCAGGCAGGCACATCATTTCAGACGCAGGCAGATGCCGCATCGCCATGGCGCCGACGCCATAATGGAAAGGATCGCCGGACGCGAGGATGCAGGTGGGGCGACCTCGACGCGCCAGCACCTCGGCGAAGCCCGCCTCCATGGGAGAGGGCCAGGCGAACGTCTGCGCCCGCGTCTGGCCCAGCAGCGCAAGGTGACGCGCGCCGCCCGCGAGAAACTCTGCTTGCTCCAGAGCGCGCCGTGCGGCAGGACTGAGCCCGTCGAGCCCGTCTTCGCCGATGCCGACGAGGGTCAGCCAGACAGGATGGGATGCCGGAGCGCTCATGATTTGCGCCTCTTCAGGGAAAAGCCATGGGTGACGACGCCGGACGCATTCTGATCCTCGGCGGGACCACCGAAGCGATGAAGCTCGCAGCCGCGCTCGCCGACGCGCAGCGGCATCCCGCGCTTCTCTCCCTCGCCGGCCGCACCAAGAAGCCGGTCCTGCCCGCAATCCCCAGCCGCATCGGTGGCTTTGGCGGCGTCGATGGTCTGGCGGAATGGCTCGCGCAAAATCGCACGCCGCTCGTGATCGACGCGACCCATCCCTTCGCCGCGCGCATGTCGTGGAACGCGGCTGAAGCCTGCGCCCGCCTGCGCATTCCCCGTCTCACCTTCACGCGGCGCCCATGGGAGCCGGGACCGGACGATCGCTGGACGCGCGTGCCCGACATTGATGCGGCGGTCGCGGCGCTTGGCGTTGAACCCAAGCATGTCTTCCTGACGGTCGGGCGCCTGTCCCTGCCCGCCTTCGCGCGCGCTCCCTGGCACAGCTATGTCGCACGCAGCATCGACGAGCCGCAGGCCCAAGAACTGCCGCCGAGCTGCAGAATTCACCTCGCGCGCCCGCCCTTCTCGTTGGAAGACGAGCGCGCCCTGATGCAGTCGGAGAGTTTCGATGTCCTCTGCACCAAGAACAGCGGCGGCGACGCCACTGAAGCAAAGCTGCTCGCGGCGCGAGAGCTCGGCCTGCGCGTCATCATGGTTGAACGCCCCGAGGCGCCGCAAGGGGACACGCTGTTCGATGTGGCAGCGGTTATGGATTGGATCAAGGCTCATCTGCCCCCTCCATAATGGCGGGGCGTGTAGACCCACGGCGCAAGCCCATTGGGTCGCTCGATGAAGCGCGTTTCGCTGGAGCCGATCAGCACCAGCGTGCTCATGTCGCATAAGGAGGGATCGACTTCAGCGAGGTCGCCGACGATCAACCTTTCATCGGGACGACCAACGGCGCGCGCAAGGGCAACCGGCGTTGCGCCATCTTTCAGACTGCGCAGAAGCGCGAAAGCCCTATGGATCGCGTCTGGCCGCGCACGCGATGCAGGATTGTAGAAAGCGATGACGAAATCGCCTTGCGCCGCCGCTGTGAGCCGCCGCTCGATGACCTCCCACGGCTTGAGATTATCAGACAGTGAAATCGCACAGAAATCATGGCCGAGGGGAGCGCCAAGCCGCGCCGCAGCCGCCTGCATGGCGCTGACGCCGGGCATGACGTCGATCCTGACTGTACGGTCCAATTCATCGCCATGTTCCACGGCCTCAAACACCGCCGCCGCCATGGCGAAGACGCCGGGATCGCCGCCGGAAACGACGGCCACAACGCGGCCAGCCTTCGCAAGCTCAAGCGCATGGCGCGCGCGGTCGATCTCGACACGGTTATCGCTCGCATGGCGTTGCAGACCTTCGCGCTCGGGAACGCGATCGACATAGGGGCCATAGCCGATGAGATCGGTGGCGATGGATAGCGCATCGCTGGCTTCAGGCGTCAGCCATTGCGCCGGACCCGGCCCAAGGCCCACGACGAGAATGCGGCCATCGTTGAGATGCTGTCCTGTCATGGGCGCCGCCCCTGTCCGGGAACGATGATGATCGAAAAGTAGGGCGCAGCGTCGTCCGGCTTTTGCGTCAGCGGCATGACCTTTTCATCCGCCATCGATCCGCGCTCCACATAGATCGCGCGCTCCAGCAAACCCGTCTCTTTCAGCACGCTGCGGACTTTTGCGAAGTTCCGGCCAAGCTTCATGAAGACAAGCGCGTCAGCATCGCTTGCGCGGCGCACGAGTTCCTCATGCGGCAAGGTGCCCGGCAAAACGCTCAGGGCGTCGTCGCCCCACGTCATGGGCGCGCCCGCCGCCGTCCAGCAGCCGGACATGCCGGTGATACCCGGACAGATGGTGACGGGGAAATCCTCGCGCAAACGCACGTAAAGATGCATGAACGAGCCATAGAACAAAGGATCGCCCTCGCAGAGCAGCGCGACATCGCGGCCTTCGCGCAGGTGAACAGCGAGCGCCTCTGACGCCTCTTCATAAAAGGCCGCGAGTTGCTCGCGATAGGCGGGGCTGTCAAAGGGAATTTCGACCGTCACGGGATAGACCAGCGGCAATTCGGCGACGCCCGGGGTCAGCAAGCCATCGACAATGGTGCGTGCGTGGCCGCGCCGTCCGCGCTTGGCGAAATAGGCGATAACCGGCGCCGCCTGCATCGCCTTGAGCGATTTGAGCGTGATGAGGTCGGGATCGCCCGGCCCGAGCCCAACCCCGTATAAACGGCCTAATGACGGCGCCATGGTCATTCCTTGTCGCTCGCCAATGCGTTGATCGCCGCAGCCGTCATGGCGCTGCCACCCTTGCGTCCACGCACGATGATGCAGGGCAAGCGGCCATCAGCCATGAGCGCGTCTTTCGATTCAGCGGCGCCGATAAACCCAACGGGCATGCCGATCACTGCTGCCGGGGGAGGCGCGCCTTCGTCGAGCATTTCCAGTAAACGGAAAAGCGCCGTGGGGGCGTTGCCGATGGCGACGACAGCGCCCGCAAGATTTGGCCGCCACAGCTCCATCGCAGCCGCCGTGCGCGTCGTTCCAAGCTCCTTCGCCAGCGCCGCTGTGGCAGGATCATCCAACGTGCAGATGAC
>CANGOK010000282.1 GCA_947455285.1 Beijerinckiaceae bacterium
CCCGAACTCTGCGCGCGCATCGCCGAACTGCCGAACATCGTGGCGATCAAATATTCGGTGCCGCGCGAGATGTATGTGCGCCTCACCGAAATGGCGGGCGACAAGATCATCGTCTCGACCTCGAGCGAAGACGAATGGTTCGACAATATCGTGGAGCTGGACTGGCGCCTCTATCTCTGCTCGAGCCCGCCCTACCTCCTGCAGAACAAGGCCGACAAGCGCATGCGCGAATATACGGACCTCGCCTTCGCCGGAAAGGTCGCGGAGGCGAAGGCCGTCCGCGACAGCCTCGACCCCGTGCGCAAGGCGCTGTCCTCGACGCGGTCGCCTGAAAAGCCCCATGCCCATCCCAAATACTGGCAGGAGCTGCTGGGACAGGCTGGCGGACCAGTGCGCCGCCCCATGCTCGACCTCACCGAAGCCGAAAAGACCGCGACCCGCGCCGCGTTCGAAAACTGTGGGCTGAAGCTCGCCTGATAGGAGACCGCCATGCGCAAGCCCTTCAGCTTCAAGGCCTGGATCGACGAAAACCAGCATCTCCTGAAGCCGCCCGTCGGCAACAAGATGCTGTTCCCCGAAAATGACGGCATGATCGTTCAGGTCGTCGGCGGGCCGAACCAGCGGGTCGATTTCCACGACGATCCCGTGGAGGAATTCTTCCACCAGATCCGGGGCGACATGATCCTCAAGGTGGTCGATCGCGGCCAGCATGAGGACATCCGCATCCGCGAGGGCGACGTATTCCTGCTGCCGCCCCATATGCGCCACTCACCCCAGCGCCCTGTCCCCGGCTCCATCGGCCTCGTGGTCGAAAGCCCGCGCCAGCCCGGCATGAAGGACGGGTTCGAATGGTTCTGCATGAACTGCAAGGGCCTCGTTCACCGCGTCGAGGTCGCCGTCACGGACATCGTGAAGGATCTGCCGCCACTCTATGAGAAGTTCTATTCCGACCCCAAGGTCCGCACCTGTCAGGCCTGCGGCGAGGTGCATCCGGGCAAGACGCCCCCGCCCGGCTGGGTGAATATGTGATCCGAAAGCCCCGTTTGCGCTTGGCGTCGGCTTGCCTATGATGTGGCCCGACCGGGCGCCAAAGCCCCCGTTATGACTGAGTGGGAGATGAATATGCGTTTGAAGACCCTCGCGCTCGCCGGCGCCGCCCTGTTCGCGCTTAACATGAGCGCCCAAGCCCAGACTCCGGTGAAGCTTGGCATCCTGACCACTCTGTCGACCCCCGGCGGCTATCTTGGCGAAGACGTGCGCGACGCCATCCTGCTCGCCATCGCCGAAGAAGGCGGCAAGCTCGGCGGCATTCCGGTTCAGCCCATCATCGAAGACGACATGCTCAAGCCCGGCGACGCCAAGCAGATCGCCGAAAAGTGGATGGAGACGGAAAAGGTCAAGCTCTTCACCGGCGTGATCTTCTCGAACGTCGCCCTCGCCACGGTCCCGACGATCCTTGAAGGCGGCGGCATCTTCATCAGCCCCAACGCCGGCCCGTCGAACTTCGCGGGCAAGGCCTGCAACAAGAACTACTATGTGACGAGCTGGCAGAACGACAATCTGCACGAATCCGCCGGCGCCCTCGCCAAGAAGCTGGGCTACAAGAAGATGGTGCTCCTCGCTCCCAACTATCAGGCGGGCAAGGACGCGCTGACCGGATTCAAGCGCATGTATGGCGGCGAAGTCGCCGAAGAGATCTTCACCGGCCTCGACCAGACCGATTTCTCGGCCGAAATCGCGCGCATCCGCGCCGCCAAGCCCGACGCCGTGTTCCAGTTCCATCCGGGCGGCCAGGGCATCGCCTTCGCGAAGCAATGGGCGCAGTCGGGCCTCAAGGACCAGATCCCCATGGTCGTGGCGGCGCCCTCGCTTGATCAGAAGATCGCGGCTGTGGTTGGCGATGCGGCCATCGGCATTGCGGCGACCACGCACTGGAACACCGATTTCAAGAACCCCGAGAACGAGGCCTTCGTGAAGGGCTTCGTGGCCAAGTACAACCGCCAGCCCACCGTCTACGCCAGCCAGGGCTATGACACCGCCAAGCTCATCGGCGCCGCCCTCAAGGCGACCGGCGGCAAGCTCGACGACGACGCGTTCCGCGCGGCCATGCTGAAGGCCGACGTGAAGCTGACCCGCGGCGCCTTCAAGTTCAACAATAACCAGCACCCGATTCAGGACTGGTATGAAGTGAAGGCCGTGAAGGACGCTGACGGCAAGGTGTCGCTGCAGACGGCGGGCAAGGTGCTGGAGTCCCACAAGGACGCCTATGCACAGGACTGCAAGCTCTGATCAGAAACGCTGACGGGGAAAGCCTCACAAAGCTCTCCCCGTCCGCCGCGCGGCCAACCCTCCCGCAAGGGAGGGTTTTGCGCGCCGGGACCCAATCATGCAGCTTCTCTTCGAGCAGCTTCTCAACGGGCTGCAACTCAGCCTGACCCTGTTCCTGCTGGCGGCAGGACTGACGCTCGTCTTCGGCATCATGGGCGTGATCAATCTCGCCCATGGCTCGCTCTATATGCTTGGCGCCTATGCGGGCGCGCTCGTGGCGAGCAAGGTCGGCGGCTTCTGGCTCGCCGTGCCTGCGGCCCTTGTAGCGGCCGCTCTCGTGGGCGTCGCCATGGAGCTTTTCGTGGTGCGGCGCCTTTATGCGCGCGACCATCTTTCGCAGGTTCTCGCGACCTTCGGGCTTATCCTCTTCTTCAACGGGATCATCGCCTGGGGCGTCGGCCGCGCGCCGCTCCAGATGGATATGCCCGCCCAGCTCTCAAGCTTCATAGAACTCGCCCCGGGCCTGCCCTACCCCACCTATCGCCTCGCGGTGATGGGCGTCGGCGTCGTGGTGGCTTTGGCGCTCTGGTATGTCATCGCGCGCACACGCCTTGGCATGTTGATCCGCGCGGGCTCAGACAAACGCGAGATGGTCTCGGCGCTTGGCGTCGACATCGCCGGCCTCTTCACGCTGGTGTTCGGCCTTGGCGCATTGCTCGCGGGCCTTGCGGGCGTCATGGTCGGTCCGATCCGTTCGGTGCAGATCGGCATGGGCGAACAGGTGCTGATCACAACATTTGTCGTGATCGTCGTCGGCGGCATCGGTTCGATCAGAGGCGCATTCGTCGGCGCGCTGCTGATCGGAATGTGCGACACGCTGGGCCGCGCCTTCGCGCCCATGTTGCTGAAGCTTTGGCTTTCAGGGCCGATCGCAGATGGGCTTGGAGCCTCGCTCGCCTCCATCATGATCTACCTCGTCATGGCCGTGGCGCTGGTCCTGCGGCCGCGCGGCCTTTTCCCGGCGGGGGGCTGACATGGCTTTCAGCAGACAGGTCATTGCCGGCCTTCTCATCGTCGCATGCCTCATCGCCGTGCCCTATGCGGCGCCGCTGATGGGCGGCAATTATGTGATCACGCTAGCCACCCGCGTGGTGATCGTCTCCATCGCTGCTTCAAGCCTTGATCTTCTCATTGGTCGGGGCGCTCTCGTAAGCTTCGGCCACGCGGCCTATTTCGGCCTTGGCGGTTATGTCGTCGCCATCGCGTCCTTTCACCTCGCCAATGACGTGCCGATCTTCGGCTGGGCGGGCACTAACGAGGCGCTGGTCGCCTGGCCGCTCGCCATGCTCGTCAGCGGCGCGGCGGCGCTCGTCATAGGGGCGCTGTCGCTGCGCACCTCCGGCGTCTATTTCATCATGATCACGCTCGCCTTCGCGCAGATGATCTACTTCGTCTTCGTCGCGCTGAAATATTACGGCGGCGACGATGGCTTGGCGCTCACTTCGCGCAACCTCTTCGCGGGCGAGCGCATAACAGATGCGCGCAGCTTCTACTGGATCAGCCTTGGCGCGCTGGCGCTGTGCCTCTTCATCCAA